>NZ_JBILJQ010000138.1:0-5891 GCF_044377145.1 Aquimonas sp. | reverse complement strand
CATCGTGACCCTGCCCAGTGAACTCGGAAGCAACGAGATCGCAAGCATGAGCGAATCCGCCACTCAGGAGAACGAATGACAGCTATCTGGTGAACAGGCTGTCTCAAAGGGGTTGACGCGTTCCGGTAGCGCGGGCAGGGGGGGCTCCGTGAGCCTGCCGATGGATGGCGTCAGCGCTGGTGTGGTGTGTCTACGCCCGAAGCCGCGACTCAGACCAGACTTGTTCAGGCGGCGCGCCTGACCCGCACAGGCGCCCGCGGTCTCGCATCTTCAGCGGTTGTTCTGAAAGCGCGCTGCGTGCAGAGAAGGCCGCCGGGCTCTGCAACACCCGGCGCCATTCGTCACTTGCACGATCGCCTTTACTCGAAGTGTGTTGCCTCTCTGGCGCGCGACTGGCCGCGGTCGTTGTCGCGTTCTTCGCGAACCGGCGCGCTGTCGTAACCGCCGTCATAGCCGCCGCTGTCGCTTTCTGAGCTTCGCGCCGGCTCCGGCTCCGGCTCGCGATAGCTTTCAAAGCGGGCCGCAGGCTCGGGTTCGCTGTAGCTGCGCTCGTAGCTTTCGGCGCCGCGCGAGCGTGCCGGGCTGGCCTCGGTCGGCTCGCTGTAGTTCCGCGCCGGTGCATCGAACCGGTCGCTGGGCTCACTGCTGTACTCGCGGCTCTGATAGCGCGGCGTCTCGCTGCGCACGGGCGCGCTGCGATAGACCGGAGCGCTGGAACTTTCGCCGATTGAGCCGGCGTCGTAGCTGCGTGAACGCAAGCTCGGGGCAGGCGGCTCACCGCTGCTGTCGTTGCGCTGGATCATCCGCCGCTCATAGCTGCCACTGTCGCCGATGGAGCCGGCATCGTAGCTGCGTGAACGCAAGCTCGCGGCAGATGGCTCACCGCTGCTGTCGTTGCGCTGGATCATCCGCCGCTCATAGCTGCCACTGTCGCCGATGGAGCCGGCTTCATAGCGGCGTGAACGCAAGCTCGGAGCAGGCGGCTCACCGCTGCTGTCGTTGTGCTGGATCATCCGTCGCTCATAGCTGCCACTGTCGCTGCTGATCGATGGGCGCCCGGCGGCGCTGCGTGGCGCATAGGTGTCGCCGGTGTCGTAGCCGCGACGCGTGGTGGCGGGTCGGCCCGAATAGGTGTCGATCTCCGCGCCGCGCACGCTCTGCGAGCGCTCCACCGGCACGCCGAAGCCCCGCGTGTTCAGCGGCTGGCGATCGGCGCTGCGGCTGCCATAGTCGGCACCCCGCGAAGGCGCGCGCTGGCTGCCATAGGCAGATGGCGCATAGCTGTCGCGTTGGTCCTGGTAGCGGTAGCTCTGGTCCTGACCGCGATAGTCGCCGCGGCCGTCGCGCCCGCCGAGCCCTGTGGAAGTGCCATCGCCGCGCACCGGCTGCGCGCTGCGCTCGCGCCAGGCCAGGCGCTCGGCCTGGTTGCGGGCATTGCCGTAGCGCGGTGCGTACAGCGCGCTGCTGTAGCGATCGTGGCCGCGGTAGCCGCCGCGCCAGGTGTTGCGATAGTCGTAGTGATCCCAGTCGTAGTAGCTGTCGACCCAGCTGTTGCGATACGGCGAGTACCAGTGGTTGTAGCCGTAGTGCGCGCGATAGCCACCGTAACCCCAATGCGATGAGCCATAGGAGCGGAAGCTGCTGTGGAAGCTCACGCTGAAATAGTTGCGTGGGAAGTAAGTGACCCCGTAATAGAAATCCGGATGCCAGTAGGGATCGTGGTACCAGCGGTTGAGCGGCCAGAACAGCGAGTAGTAGGCCGAGGAGCTGCTGTAATCCGGCGCGTAGTAGCGATAGCCGCTGGAGCCGTAGTCGTAGCTGGCGCCGCCGTAGTAGTAGTCGCCGCGGTCGTCATCGGCCGGCGCGTAATAGCTGTCATCACCCACGTAGCGGCTGTCGCGTGGGTAGCCGTCGTCACGATAGGTATAGGTGGGATAGGTAACGCAGCCGCCCAGCAGCAGCACCAGCAGCAGACTTGTCCAGCGGATCATGATGGCAACCCCTTCGATGCGGGCGCAGAACTCGGGCGCCCTCCGGTGGTGTGGTCGTTCCTGAGCTTCAGCAACGCTGTCGGAGTGTTGGCCCCGGCGAGTGAATTGGTCCTTAAGTTACGGGCTATGGGCGGGGTTCGGACAGCCCGAGCGTTGATCTCGCGGATTGCATTCAGCCCGCGCTGCACATCTGTCGATGCGACGGGTGCGCGGTGAGCTTCAGTGAAAATCGCGCGAGCGCGCATCCAGCCCGCCGAGCAGCTCGGTCGCATCGGTCAGGCGCGCGGCGATCAGGTGGCGCACGCCATCTGCGGCCTCCAGATGGCCGTCGACCATCAGCAGGCGCGATTCCAGCAAGGCACGGCGGAAGCGCACGGCGACCCGCTGCCACACCACCAGATTGATCAGGCCATCTTCGTCTTCCAGGGTCACGAAGGTGACGCCGCTGGCGGTGCTCGGCTGCTGGCGCAGGCTGACCAGGCCGGCCAGGCGCACGTAGGCGCGATCACGCAGGCCACCGAGCTCGCGCGAAGGCCGACAGCCGCGCGCCTTCAGCTGTGGGCGCAGCAGGGCCAGCGGGTGTGGGCCAAGCGTAAGGCCGGTGCGAGCGTAGTCGGCCAGCAGATTCTCGGCGGCGCTCGGTGGCGGCAGCTGTACGGCCACTTCTGGCGTCGGCAGATGCGCGAACAGCGGCAGCGCAGCTTCGACCCCGGCCACCGCCCAGCGCGCGCGATGGCGATGGCCGGCCAGACCGCGCAGGGCGCCGGCCTCGGCGAGCAGGCCGAGGTCGGCGCGATCAAGCTGGGCGCGACGGGCCAGGTCTTCGGCATCGCGAAACGCCTGCTGTGCGCGTGCGGCCAGCAAACGTTCGGCCGCATCGCTTTTCAGCCCACGGATTTCACGCAGGCCGAGACGGATCGGCCCGCGCGCGGTCTCGCCGGGTTCGAGCGAGGAATCCCAGTCGCTGTAGCGCACGTCGATCGGGTGTACGCGCACGCCGTGGCGGCGGGCATCGGTCACGATCTGCGCGGTCGAGTAGAAGCCCAGCGGCTGCGCATTCAGCAGGGCGCAGGCGAAGGCATCGGGGTGGTGGCATTTGAGCCAGCAGCTGACGTAGGTGATCAGGGCGAAGCTGGCCGCGTGCGATTCCGGAAAGCCGTAGCTGCCGAAGCCCTTGATCTGCTCGAACACCTGCTCGGCAAACGCCGCCGGATAGCCACGCGCGGCCATGCCTTCGAGGATGCGCGTGCGATGGTGCTCAAGCCCGCCGCGGCGCTTCCAGGCGGCCATCGAGCGGCGCAGTTCGTCGGCCTCACCGGGCGTGTAGCCGGCGGCGACGATGGCGAGCTGCATCACCTGTTCCTGGAACAGCGGCACCCCGAGGGTGCGTGCGAACACCGCCTTGAGTTCGGCCGACGGATAGGTGACCGGCTCCAGCCCCTGCCGGCGGCGCAGGTAGGGATGCACCATGCCGCCCTGGATCGGCCCGGGCCGCACGATCGCCACCTGGATCACCAGGTCGTAGAAGGTGCGCGGTTTCAGCCGCGGCAGCATCGACATCTGCGCGCGCGATTCGATCTGGAACACGCCGAGCGTGTCGGCGCGCTGGATCATCGCGTAGGTGGCCGCGTCTTCGGCGGGAATGGCGGCGGGTGACAGATCCACATCGCGATGCGCACGCAGCAGGTCAAGACAGCGCCGTACGCAGCTCAGCATGCCCAGCGCGAGGCAATCCACTTTCAGCAGGCCGAGGCTGTCGAGGTCGTCCTTGTCCCACTGGATGATGGTGCGGTCGGGCATGGCGGCGTTCTCCACCGGCACCAGGGTCGACAGCGGTGCATCCGAGATCACGAAGCCGCCGACATGCTGCGACAGATGGCGCGGGAAACCCTTCAGCTCGGTGGCGATCAGCAGCAGTCGCCGCACCAGCGGGCTGCCCAGATCGAAGCCGCGCTCGGCCAGACGCAGCTCGATCGGCACATCGCCCTGGCCGCGAGCCGCTGCAGCGCTCAGTTGTTCGAGCTGATCGGTCGGCAGACCGAGCGCGCGCGCGGCATCGCGCAGGGCGCTGCGGCTGCGGTAGCAGATCACGGTTGCGGCCAGCGCCGCGCGTTCGCGGCCGTAGCGCGTGTAGATGTACTGGATCACCTCTTCGCGGCGCTGGTGCTCGAAGTCGATGTCGATGTCGGGCGGCTCGTTGCGCTCTTTTGACAGGAAGCGCTCGAACAGCAGGGTGCTGTGGGCCGGATCGACCTCGGTGACGCCCAGCGCGAAGCAGACCGCCGAGTTCGCCGCCGAGCCGCGACCCTGGCACAGGATGCCGCGACTGCGGGCGAAGCGGACCAGGTCATGCACGGTCAGAAAGTAGGCGGAGTAGTTGAGCTCGGCGATCAGTCCGAGCTCCTTTTCGATCTGCGCCTGAACAGGTAGCGGCGCCCCGTTCGGCCAGCGCCAGCGCGCGCCTTCGACGGTCAGCAGGCGCAGCCATGAGTCGGGGGTGTGCTCGGTCGGCACCACTTCGCGCGGGTACTGGTACTTCAGTTCGGACAGCTCGAACTGGCAGCGCTCGGCGATGCGCAGGCTCTCAAGCATCAGCGCCTCGCCGTGGATTGCCGACAGCGCACGGCGCGGGCGCAGATGGCGTTCGCCGTTGGCGAACAGCAGGCCGCGCGCCTGGGTGACGGTCAGTCGATGACGCAGCGCGGTCAGGCAGTCCTGCAATGGGCGACGCGCCCGCACATGCATGTGCACATCGCCGCAGGCCACCGTGGGCAGGCCGCAGGCCTTGGCCAGATCGAGCAGGCAGGTCTTGTGGGCATCGTCATCCGGACCGCGGTGCAGCTCGATCGCCAGCCAGACGCGAGTGTTCCACTGCATGGCTATTCGTCGACCCTGGACTTCAAGCTCGGCGATGGGCAGTGGCTGCGGTAGCCACAGCATCAGCAGGCCGGCCGGTGCGGGTTCGAGGTCGGACAGCTCGAAGCGGTATTCACCTTTCAGCGAACGCCGCCGCGCCTGGGTGATCAGTTCGCACAGGGCGGTGTAGCCGGCCATTGTTTCGACCAGCAGCACACATTTGAACGCGCCGTCGCGGGTGCTGAATTCAGCGCCGGTGATCAGCTTCAGGCCGCTGGCGCGGGAGGCCTCAAAGGCGCGCACGATGCCCGCGAGCGAGCACTCGTCGGTGATGGCCAGCGCACGGTAGCCCTGCGATTTCGCCCGTTCGAACAGCTCCAGCGCGCTTGATGCGCCGCGGCCGAAGCTGAAGTTGGACAGGCAGTGGAGTTCGGCGTAGGCGGGAGTGGCTTGGCGCGGGTTGGCGTCCGCGCTGTTGCGTGGGGCGCGGGGGCGCAGCGGCAGGATGTTCTGGTGGGTTGCCATTGGGGATGGGGGTGTCGCCTGCGGCTTGTTGGGGCGAAGATCAAGATCAAGAGCTTTCGGTCAGCCCCGCGGGCTGCCCGAGTCACTTTTCTTTGAGTGGCCAAAGAAAAGCAACCAAAAGAAAGGCCACCCCTCGTCCGCGCCCTACGCGCATCCATGCGCTCCGGGTACGCGTGAGTCGGTCGGGGTTTTCGGACAGGCCATCCCTGGCCTGTCGAAAACCTCGCCGGCATCCCTGCCGGCGACCCTTCGGGCTGATCGACCGCCTCCCGCCGCTCCCCCAGGGGCCCCGGGTAGAGCGCGGGCTTCCTGCCCGCAGAGGCGGGAGCCAAGAGCCGGGAGCCAAGAACGGAAGGACCAGGAACAGTAAGGGCGAGAGCAGAAGGGCGAGAGACGGAGCTGAGGAGACGGAGCGAGGAGACGGAGCGAGGAGACGGAGCGAGGAGACGGAGCGAGGAGACGGAGCGAGGAGACGGAGCGAGGAGACGGAGCGAGGAGACGGAGCGAGGAGACGGAGCG
>NZ_JBILJQ010000082.1:0-21502 GCF_044377145.1 Aquimonas sp. | reverse complement strand
CCGCCTGGCCGCGGCGGGACAGAAAGTCGCCCAGTCGCATCACGCTCGCCGAAACGTCGCGCGCCGCCTGGGCACTGTCCGGGTTGGCAGCCGCCAAGCGTTCATCGATTTCAAGACTGCGCTGGTAATGCCCCAAGGCCTGCTCGGCGTCCCCCGCCTGGCCGCGGCGGGACAGAAAGTCGCCCAATCGCTCCAGGCTCACCGACACGTCGCGCGCCGCCTGGGCACTGTCCGGATTGGCAGCCGCCAAGCGTTCGCGGACCTCAAGACTGCGCTGGTAATACCCCAAGGCCTGCTCGGCGTCCCCAGCCTGGCCGCGGCTGGACAGAAAGTCGCCCAATCGCTCCAGGCTCACCGACACGTCGCGCGCCGCCTGGGCACTGTCCGGGTTGGCAGCCGCCAAGCGTTCCGCGATTTCAACACTGCGCTGGTAATGCCCCAAGGCCTGCTCGGCGTCCCCCGCCTGGCCGCGGCGGGACAGAAAGTCGCCCAGTCGCATCACGCTCGCCGAAACGTCGCGCGCCGCCTGGGCACTGTCCGGGTTGGCAGCCGCCAAGCGTTCATCGATTTCAAGACTGCGCTGGTAGTACCCCAAGGCCTGCTCGGCGTCCCCCGCCTGGCCGCGCAGCACCAGCACATCGGCCATTTTAGTCAGGGCCGCCGACTGAACCCTCGCCTCATCGCCGACGCCCGCTCGGGCATCTGGAAGTCGGCCGGCCACTTCCAACATGCGGCTGGCATCAGCAAGCGCGACAGCCAGCTTGCCGTGCTGCTCTTGCTGAATCGAACGGTCAAAAAGAAACCATGCATAGGCGCTGAGCGCGCGCGGCCAATCGGGGTCAAGCGCCAGCACCTCCTCGTAGGTGGTGCGGGCAGCGTCGTTGCCGCCACGGGCGGCCTCCAGACCTGCGGCGGTCAGCACGGGTTCCAGCTCGGCGCGGTTGCGCTCGCGGGCGGCGGCCATGCGCGCCTGAACGCGGCCAAGTACGGATGCGCGCTCGCGGGCCAGGTAAGCCAGTGCCGCGTCTACGTTTTCTTCGCGCAGGATGCGGGTCATCTCGCGCATGACGGTGCTGGCATCCCCGCGGCCTTCGATCTCTGCGATTTCGGCGGCGAGGCTTTCAATGCGGGTCTGTCGGGCGAGGTGGGCGGCCTCGGCGACCTCGCGCAGATTCTGGCGTTGTTCCCAGCCGCTGACCTGCTCGGCTTCAGACAAGTCAAGCTCAAGAGCAGCTTCTGAAGCTGCGAGCAGGTGAGCGTGGATCCTGGCGACATCCACTTGGCCTGCCTCTTGTACTTCATGGCGTAGCTGCTGCCAGCCCCACCCGATGCCTCCGGCCATCAGCATGAGCGCGACAAGCACCGTGGCCAACATCCCGCGCGTACGGCGCTGGTGACGCTCTTCTCGTTTGCGCAGTTCGGCGAGCTCGTCGTTCAACTTGCGCACGATCAGTTCGAGCTCCGCGTCACTGTCTGCCGTGTGGCGCAGGTGATTCTCGGCCTTGAGCCGGTCGCGGTAGGCCTCCTGCAGCTGGCGTCGCTCGGTCTGCCACGCAACAGGATCCGGATGTCGGGTGTCACGCGGCAGGTCCAGCAGGTCGGGCGCTTTGTCGCGCTGGCATCCGTCACCGGCGATCACCACCCAAGTGCGCTTGCCGCGCAAACCTGCAAAGAGAAACTCGAACTGGGTGTAGGAAACCCGTCCGAAATCCGGATCAACCTTTGGCGGCTCTGCCCCGTAGCCATGCCCGACCAGCTGTAGCAGCCCGTCGCAAGCAAGAACCTGCTCACGTAGCCAAGCCAGCAGTTCACCGTGGCCGGTGGGGAAATCATCCTGAGTCACCGGATCAAAGCCCAGCGTCCGGACGACAGCGGCGACCTTCAGACGGGCCGAGCGCAGCTCGTCGCTGCAAGCGGAGATAAAGATCCGTGGACGGTTCATCGCAGCCAGACTCCTGGTGCTGAGGATTCCCGACAATTTTCCCGCTCAAGCCATTGAGTTCTTGCGGCCTTGGTGGAGTACGTTCTCGGGCTCGTGCACCCTGAGAGGTGTCAAAGCCAACAAGAGACGGGCCGGCGGGCGCAGCGAAGTATTGCAGGGGTGGATGGCCGAGGGGGTGCCGTACCGGCGGCTGATCGATAGGTGACTGTTCGCGCGAAGACAGTTGGTGCCGACTACATTCTATCGACGCCTGCGCGAGCATCGGCTGCTGGACGATCCCGCACGCTGCGCGGCAACCGTCACCGGCGTCCGGCAGATGCAAAAGCCCATACCTGTACTGCGGACCCGCTTACATCGAGACCTCAACCTTGAACTCTCTGTCGGGCAAGACCTTTGCGCTCTGCGCCGCTGCACTCCCGCTGACCAGCTGCACGAGCAGCCCGCCGCCTGAACCCGCAAGCGCGGACGTGCCTTCGGTGCGGAGCGATGTGACGGAACGCATCGAGGCGATCGAGCGCGGCCTGCTGCCGCCGGTCATCGTTGCGGGCGAGGCGCCGAATCGGACGATCGAAGAGCGCATGCGCGAGTACCGCATCCCGGCGCTCAGCATCGCGGTGTTCGACAACTACGAGCTGCAGTGGGCGAAGGCCTACGGGATGGCGGATGGCGAAGCCGGCAGCCGTGCCACGGGCGCAACGCTGTTCCTCGCGGGCGCGATCAGCAAGTCGGTCAATGCGCTCGGGGTGATGCTGGCCGCGGCCGACGCCACGCTCGCGCATCGACCGCGCCAGCGGCAGTGATGTAGCCTCGCGCGCCCGTCCCAGACGCGCGTCTCTCATGAGCACTCCCCTGCTTGCGGCCTTCATCCTTTTCGTGTTCTTCGTGCTGCTGCGGGCGGCCTGGAATCGCTATCGGGTTCGCGGGGCTTCGACGGGCGTGCCCTCGCTGTTCGATCTGCTGCCGGCAAATGTCGCTGGCATTGAATCGATCCAGCTGGACGGGCGCTGGTGGTACTTCGGCTTCGCCGACGACTTCGTGATGAGCCCGCTGATGGACGACATCGACGCGATGGCGGCCTATGCGGCCAGACACCTGCGTCAGGTCGAGGGCGCCATCGATGCATCGGCCTGGCGGGCGCTCGCGGAAGAGTCACGCGCGGAATCCCACCTGGCTTCACTTGAGCGGCGCGTGATCGATCTCGCCGGCCTGAAAGCTGCGCCGGCGCGGCTGCGTGCTGCACCCGGGCCAGTGCCTGAACTTGTCCAGGCTACGCATCTGCACTACCTGCTGATGTCGAACACGGGCGACCAGGACTTTCCGGACCCACCGCCGCACGTGCGCGATGCCTTCGTTCGGCTGGGCTTGGAGTTGGACGACCCGAGCGGGTCGTTCGAGCTTGGCCTGGAGATCCTCGGCGGCACTCGCTCGTTACCGGAGGGCGCGAGCCTGCAGGATGCCGCCAGCGGTGTGCTGTGGCTCTGGGACGCACTCATCGAGCTGCAGGGATGGGATTGGGCGGTAACGCTCGGCCTGCGCCCGGCGAGGTAATGCTTGCATCAGCCCCGTCGGTCGCGTTGCTCCCACCCGAAAATCGATTCGCCGAAAGCACGCGAGCCCGGACATCGTCCGGGCTCGCGCTGTCGCCCCTGCAGTTCGCAGGGCATGTTCAGGCAGGTATCAGTTCACTCGGGTGATCCGGAACCAGTTGATGTTCCAGCCACTTGAGGTCGCCGCAATGGCCAGGCGACGGGTGCCCGCCGGCAGCTCGACGCGATGGCTGACGGTGGTCCAGGTGTCCCAGCCGCCGGTGGCGGGGAAGCTGATGCTGCCGTAGACCGGCGCGCCACCGGCTTCTTCAAGCTTCAAACTGCCGCCGGTGCCACCGCTTGCGACGCGATAGCTGATCTCGTAGGTGCCGCTGACCGGGATGCTGACCGGGGTGTTGTAGTAGGACATCCAGTCGCCGGCATCGATGTAGCCAACCACGAGGCCACCACCGGCGTCGGAGGTGCCGCCGGTCTGCACGCCGCTCATGTAGCTGAAGTCCTCGGCCTGGATCGTGGCTATCACGGTGTTGGTCGGAGGCGGCGTCGGAGTGGTGCTCTCGATACGGAACCAGTTGAGGTTCCAGCCGCCGCCCTGTGCGGAGATCGCGATGTCCTGCTCGCCCGCGCTGAGGCTGACTTCGTGCGAGACATCCACCCAGCGCTGCCAGCCGCCCGTGTTCGGCACGGTGACATCACCGAACACCGGCGAGCCGCCGGCGCGCTCCAGCCGCAGGCGGCCGGTGTTCGCCTGCGAGGCCACGCGATAGGTGACGCGGTAGCGTCCGGCCGCAGGCACATTCAGGCGATAGGTCATCCAGTCGCCGGCATCGGTCCAACCGATGTTGCGGCCGCCACCTGCATCGGTGGTGGGTTCGGTCTGGATGCCGCTCATGTTGCAGAAGTCTTCGGCCTGGATCGTGCCCGGCACCGCGCGGGTGGTGCAGGGCGTCGGGTTGGGACCCGGGGTGGTGCCGATCGCCGGCCAGTCGCGGACGATGCCACGCACGAGGGTGCCCGAGGCGGTGTAGTCACCCGCGCCCCAGCCACCGTTCGGGTTGGCGCCGGAGCGCAGCGCGGAGGCGCCTTCGTTCTTGTCGTTGAGCGCCCAGTTGGCGTGGCTGATCTGGTTGGTGCGCAGGAAGTTCATCCATGCCTGGGTTTCGCCGGCATCGACGCCGCCGTCGCCGTTGGCGTTGACCGTGCCCCACTCGGTGACGAACAGCGGGATGCCGCGGTCCAGCGCGTACTGCGCCTTGCTGCGCAGTTCCCCCCTATGCGTGCCAGCGTAGAAGTGCAGGGTGTAGGCGATGTTGCGCTGGTTGCGGATCGGGTCGTTCGCGGCGGCATCGACATCCTGTGACCAGCGCGGCGTGCCGACGATGATCAGGTTGTCCGGGTCGACCGCGCGGATAGCGGCGATGACGGTCTCGGCGTAGGGCTTGATGGTGCCGCTCCAGTTGACCTGAAGCGGCTCGTTGTAGATCTCGTAGATCACGTGGTTGTAGCGGCCGTACTCTTGCGCCATCTGACGGAAGAACTGCACAGCCGCCTGTGTGTGCTGTTCGGCGTTGTGGCTGTGCCAGTCGATGATCACGTACATGTCATTGGCGATGGCTTCTTCCACCACCCGACGTACACGTGCGACGTTCGCGGTGGGGCTCTGCAGATAGCCACCGCCGTCCTCCACACCCATGGCCGCGCGGATCAGCTTGGCGTTCCAGTCGCGCTTGACGGTGGCCACCGCACCGGCGGTGTAGTAGCGATCGCCGCCCCAGTTGTCATTGCTCCAGAACAGGCTGGGCCCGGCGATGCTGCCCGGCTGCCCGCCGAACAGAACCTTGTTGCCCTGGGTCGAGATGGCGGGAACGTCAGCCTGGGCTGCGGAGGCGGCGAACAGCCCGCCCACGAGCACGATCAACAGGCGCTTGAATACGGATTTCTTCATGTTGGACACCATGTGTTGGTTGAACCCCGATGGGAGCAGCTCCGTGAGGAGCCGCGTGAAACCATCGAGCAAGGTCCGGGTTGGACCTTGCTCGATCCGCCGCTACAGGCCTTCCAGGAAACGAAGGACGTCCTGCTTCTGGCTGGCACCCAGCGCGCGGTAAGCGTTCTTGGAGGCCTCGCCTTCGCCGCCGTGCCAGAGGATGGCTTCCTCGATCGAGCGGGCGCGGCCGTCGTGGAGGTAGCTGTGCACCGGCGTGCAGACCTGGCTGCCCTGCGGCGCATTGGTGGTGCCGCCGGTGACGCAGGCCGACAGACCCAGGCCCCACAACGGCGTGGTGCGCCACTCCGAACCCGAGGCTTCACCTTCACCGAGGTTGTCGGCAAGACCGGGGCCCATGTCGTGCAGCAGCAGATCGGTATACGGGTGAATGGTCTGGTCGCGCAGTTCGGACAGCGGATGGTGCGGGCTGGTCTGCAGGGTCGGGCGATGACAACCCGCACAGCCGATGTTGGCGAAGGTGGTTTCGCCACGCTGCACGGCCGGGTTGTTGATGTCGCGCTGCGGGCGCACGCCGAGCAGGGCGATGTACTTCACCAGATTGTCGAGGTGGGTATCCGCCAGTTCGACGCCGCTCGGGCCGCAGCCGCTCTGCGCCGAGCCACAGTCGGGGTTCGGCAGCATCGAGGTGGTCACGCCCATGTCGGTGTTCAGGGCGCTGGCGACCTGGTGGCGAACGCTGGTGGTGCCGGCCTTCCAGCCCAAACGGCCCAGGCGGAGTTGTCCTGTCGCCGGATCGCGCACGCGGTTGGCGCGACCGGAGATGCCGTCGCCATTGGCATCGTTCGGGTCTTCCATCGCCAGCACGGTGGACTCTGGAATGGCCTCAAGCAGGCCGATGCCGACCAGCTGCGGCGCGATGCGGCCCGAGAAGCGCGGCGGCGTGCCGGCGCTGAACTGGTAGTTCGGCGAGCGCAGGCCGTTGGATTCGGTCCAATTGGCGATCGACACGTTGCCTTCGCCGGCCACGCCATTGGCCCCGCGGGGCTGCAGCACGCGGCCGAGCGTCGGATGCGGGTTGCCCTGGCTGTCGCCGACCTTGAACACCCACTTGCTGAGCGGCACGCCCGGCGCTTCCGGCGCGGCACGGCCATTGCGCACATGGCAGTCCGTGCAGCGCTCATTGGCGTAGCGCGGCCCGGCGCGGCCCGCGACATCATTGAACACGCCGTTCTCCGGGTGCTCATCGTGCAGGCCGCTGACGAACGAGCTGTGATGCACACGCCGGCCCAGCACGAAGGGCTGGCCGTTGTGATAGTTCAGGTTCGTGGCCATCTGCAGGAAATGGTTGTCCGGCTCGCCGGAGTGCATGTAAGGCAGGGTGGTGCGACCGCCCAGCCAGGCTTTCTCGGGGATCTTCACCGAGTCCTTGGTGCCGCCGCCGAACATCGGCGTATTGAAGCTGCCGGGCAGGATGTCCCAGGGCACGATGCCTTCGCCGACGATGTAGAGATAGGTGGTGCCGTAGTACGGCGCACGGCCGCGCGGCACGTTGGGGTCAAGGAACTGGCTCAGCTCGAACTCCAGCTTGTCGCCACGGCGGATCGGCTGACCGGTGCGGCAGTTGAAGGTGCGCTGCTTGTAGTAGTTGAAGGTGTCGACCACCACCATCGTGCCGTTGTCGCAGTACTCCGCCACGGTGCCGATGCCGCGGTAGAACCAGCGGTTCTCGGCCTCGGTGTCGTTCAAACGCCACTGGGTGCGCACATTCATGCGGATCGAGGCGGTGCCGTCGGCGAACTGGTCTTCGATGATCTCGATCGAGGCGGTACGGTGCTCCCAGTAGAAGCTGAGGAAATGGTCGTAGGCCTGGAACTGGTTCTCCTTGGCATGGCGATCGCGCGCGCGGTCGGCGATGCGGGTGATCAGCCGATTGCCCTGCTGAACGCGACCCGCCGGCTCAAGCACGGTGGCGGTGCTGTAGAGCGGGACCACCGCGGCCCCTGCAGAACTGCTGGAGCTGCTGGAGCTGCTGGACGAGCTTGACGACGAGCTGCTGGAGCCGACGCGCGTGATCCGGAACCAGTTGAAGTTCCAGCCGCCCTGCGCCGCGAACACGCCCAGGCTGTAGGTGCCCGCGTTGATATCAACGGTGTGCGCGATCGTGGTCCAACTCTGCCAGCCGCCGGTGGCGGGAATCGCGACCTCGCCCAAGCGGATGCTGCCGGCGTTCAGATCGAGCGACAGACGTCCACCGCTCAGGCTGGCGACCCGGTACTCCACCTGGTAGCGACCGGCGGTCGGAACGACGATGTCCGCGTAGGCCATCCAGTCGCCGGTATCGATCCAGCCGACACTGCGACAGCCTGTGGAGTCGGTGCAGTTCTCTAGGTCGACGCCGGCCATGCTGGTATAGGCCTCGGCTTCACGGAACAGGGTCACCGTCCCTGTGGAGCTGCTGCTCGACGAGCTGCTCGACGAATTGCTGCTCGACGAACTGCTGCTCGATGAACTGATCGATGAGCTACTGCTCGATGAGCTGCTCGACGAACTACTGCTGGATGAGCTGCTGCTGGAGGAACTGCCGCCCAGCCCGGCCAAGGTGTAGGTCTGCCAGGGCGTGGTCTGGCCGACGCCATTGGTGATGATGGTGTGGCTGATCGCGACCGGCGTGCTGGCTGCCAGACTGCCGATGTCGAACGTCCACTGGCCTCCGCTGTTGTTCATGCGCACGTTCTGCTGTGCACCGTTGTTGACGCGGTAGTGGATATCGACGCTGCTGCCCTGGGTGACGGTGGCGCGCATCGTGCTGGAGTTCAGCGCAGTCACGCAGCCCGTGCTGCAGTTGCCGCCGGAGGCGGGCGCCGGGCCGTAGACGCTGGCCTCGAAGATCGAATACCCCCAGCTGTTGCCGGCGCTGCGCTGGATGGCGTTGATGCGCACATAGCGGTAGCTGCCGCTCAGCGCCAGGGTGTCCGTACGGGTGCCGAAGGCGCCCCCATTGCGCGCCGCCATCTGGGTCCAGGAGCTGTTGTCGTTCGAGCCCAGCACGGTGTAGTCCGATGCGTTTGCCGCTTCCCAGTCGATGACGATCCGAGTCAGCGCCTGCTGACGGCCGAGGTCAAGCGTGAGGCTGCTGGGCGAGACCCCGTAGTTCGACTCCCAACGGGTTGTCGGGTTGTTGTCGATGGCGTTGCCGGCCGGCTGCAGATTGGTGCTGCCGTAGATCGAGGCGGGCGTGATTTTCACCCCCTGACCGACCGCCGCGGCACTGAAGCACAGCGACAGCAGGCCGAGGGCGCGCAGGCCCAAACTAAATGCACTCATGGACTCACCCTGGTAGAAGCAGAAGTTGGCAAAACGCGCCGGGGCAGAGCCCGGCCCGTTTCAACGGGCATGCAACGGCACGCGGGGCGCGAGGATCGACGGCGCTGGCGCAGGGCAACGTGCGATTTCCGGAAGCCGATTGACTTCAGTTCCGCCCCAGCGCTCAGCGTGTTTCAACCTCAGGCGGGCCCCCCACAGTGCCCGCCGGCAGCGATGTCTGAACACGAGTCCTTGTGCACCGACGTCAATTGACAGCGATATCAATCGCGGCGCAGGTTAGCGCCTCACAATTGGTCACACAGTGATTGCAGTCACTCTTCGGGCGTGATCGACCCGAAACTCCCGCGGATGGCCGGGAACGGGCCGCTCGGGTGGCGCACCGAGCAGAACCCGCCGCGCGCCGGCGCCAAGGCGCGTCTGGACAGGCTTACGACCTGCCCGCGCGGCGGAGGGCGGCAGCAGGCCTTTGACCATCCGGCAGTGATCCCAGCCACGGACACCCCGCCGGACAAGGCAACAGGATCCAGGGCACGGGGCGCGTGCGGCTTCGCCGTATCCCCGCTCGGCAAGCGCCGCCGCTCGGCACGCTGGCGATTTCGCATTCCATCGCGCATGCCGTCCAGCGACCGACAAGGGCGTTCCGCGGCGGCAAAAACTCGCACCTATACTGCGAGCCCGTTTTCGCCGAGACATCCACATTGAACTTCCTGACGGGCAAGACCCACGCGCTCTGCGCCGCTGCATTCCTGCTGACCAGCTGCACGAGCAGCACCGCGCCTGAGCCAGTGAGTGCGCAAGCGGCGCCGCCGCGAGTCGATGCAACCGTGTCGGCCGAAGCGGCCAAGCGCATCGAAGCCATCGAGCGCGGCCTGCTGCCGTCTGTCGTCGTCGCGGGCGAGGCGCCGAACTGGACGATCGAAGAGCGGATGCGCGAGCACCGCATCCCGGCGCTCAGCATCGCGGTGTTCGACAACTACGAGCTGCAGTGGGCGAAGGCCTACGGCATGGCGGATGGCGACGCCGGCAGCCGTGCCACCGACGAAACGCTGTTCCTCGCTGGCTCGATCAGCAAGTCGGTCAACGCGCTCGGGGTGATGCTGGCCGCGGCCGACGGCAAGCTCGCGCTTGATCAGCCGGTGAACGAATTGCTGCAAAGCTGGAAGCTGCCCGAGAACGCGCTGACCCGCGCCACGCCGGTGACCCTGCGCAAGCTGCTCAGCCACACCGCCGGCACCACCGTGCACGGATTTCCGGGCTATGCCGAAGGCGTCGCGCTCCCGAGCGTGCAGCAGATTCTCAACGGCGAACCGCCCGCCAACACGGCGGCGGTGCGCGTCGACCTCGCGCCCGGCACACGCTTCCGCTATTCGGGCGGTGGCACCACGATCACCCAGCTCGCGCTGACCGATCGCACCGGGCAGGCGTATCCGGAGGTGCTCGCCAAGCTGGTGCTGGAGCCGCTCGGCATGCGCCACAGCAGCTTCGAGCAGACCCTGTCGCCCGAACGTCTCAGCCAAGCCGCGGTGGGCTACGACGGTGACGGCAAGGCGATCGAAGGCAAGCGCCATCGCTATCCCGAGATGGCCGCGGCCGGCCTGTGGACAACGCCGTCAGATCTCGCGCGGTTCTTCATCGAAATCGCGCGCGCACGCGCCGGCCAGTCGTCGCCGGCCATGCAGGAGATCGCCATCCAGATGACCTCCCAGGTGATCAACACCAGCGAGGCGGACGACGGTGCAGGCATCGGCCTCGGCGTGTTCCTGTTCCGGCGCCACGGCGCGGAGTTCTTCGGCCATGCTGGCGCCGATGAGGGCTTCCAGGCCAACGCGGTGGTCAGCATGGACGGCGGCCGCGGCATCGTCATCATGGCGAACTCGAACAATGGCTTCCGGATCTTCTCCGAGATCGAACGCGCGGTGTTTGCCGAGTACGGCTGGCCGGGCGCCGAGCCGGTGCATGCGCGGGTCGCGCTCGATGCGGCCGTACTCGAATCGCTGCCCGGCCAGTACCGGTTTGGCGCGATCGATACGGCCGTAACGGTGCAGGACGGCAAGATCCTTGCGCAGCTGCCGTTCGAGCCGGCAGCCGAGCTGGTGCCGATCGCCGCCGACCGTCTGATTCACAGAGAGAACGGCAGCGAGCTGCGGGTCACCGCGCCCGGTTCGTTCGAGGTGACTCGAGCCGGCACGCCAACGAGCACGGTGACGCGCGCAGCGGATGCCGAGCGCCACCCGCTGTTTAAGCTGGAGGCCGGACGCTTCGACGAGGCCGCCGCCGCATGGCGCGAACGCATCCAGGCCGCGCCCGATGCCGCCGCCGACGAGGCGAGCCAGGCCAACAGCCTCGGCTATCGCTTGCTCGCGCGCGACCCGACCAAGGCCATCGAGGTGATGCGCCTGATCGCCACCGTGTTCCCCGATTCGGCAAACGCGCACGACAGCCTCGGCGAGGCCTACATGCGACTGGGCGACACCGTGAACGCGATCGCCAGCTACGAGCGCGCGCTGGCGCTGTCCGACACCGACACACAGATCCCTGAGGCAGAGAAGAGCCAGTGGCGCGATCACGCGGCGACACAGCTGGAGAAGCTTCGGGCGGTGCGTTGATCAACACCGGGATCTGGGATTGAGCCGGAGTCGCGGATGGGATATCCACCCCCGCGATTCCGCCTTCAGTACTCGCTGCCTGGGGCGGTCAAGATCTGCGCGACATGAGTGTCCCGAGTAGCCTGCTCGCGCTGAATCGGAAACCTCCGATAGCGCCGTGTCCGCGTAGAGACATGGCGTGAGCCATGCCACCATCCCCTACTGCCCACCGCACGCGCCGATGCTTGCTTGCCCGATCCTGTTCATCAATCTCGACCGCGACGCCGAGCGCTGCGTGTGCACGCAGGCGGCGTTCGACCGTCTACGGAAATTTCATAGAATCAGGGGATGATCCGTCAGAAGTCCTCAATGAACACTCCGTGGCTCAGCCTCCTTATTCCCGTCTACAAGGTCGAACCATGGTTGGGCGCTTGTCTTGAATCGATTCGAGCGCAGGCCGCTCAAGGCATCGAGGTTGTGCTGCTCGATGATGCCTCTCCCGATGGTTCCGGCGCCCTTGCCAGGCGGTTGATCCAGGACTTGCCCCAGGCGCGAGTGCTCGTCCATCCGAAGAATCGAGGGCTTTCCGCGGCACGCAACTCGCTGCTGGCGGAAGCGCGCGGCGAGTACGTGTGGTTTCTCGACTCCGATGATGTCTTGCTGCCCGGGTCGATCCAAAGCCTGCGCCACTCGATCGAACAGGGCTCCCCGGATCTCGTGCTCTGCGACTTTCGGGTTGTTCGCGAGCGAACGCGCACCAAGCATCGACTGCGCGGTGAGCTGCACCGCGGCACGTTCGCCGGAACACCGCACCAGACGCGAGCGGTCGGGCCCGAGCTTCTCGCGGGGCTTCTGAAGGTCGGTCAACTTCACAGCTGGAGCAAGATCGCGCGGCGCGTGGCCTGGCAGGGAGCGCCATTTCCGGAAGGCCGCTACTATGAAGACATCGCCGTCATCGCAGCGCTGGTCGCCCAGGTGGGCAGCTATCGCTACGTCCCCGAGACCTGGGTCGGCTACCGGCAGCGCGAGGGCAGCATTCTGGCCAGCTCCGATGCAGCCAAGCTCAAGGATCTACTGCACAACGCCTGCACTCTGCGAAGCGGGGCCCAAGAGCTGCAGCATGTTTCGAGTCCGGCGGCGAGCTTTGCGCTTGATCATTTCTGCCTGAGAACAATGCTGACAAGCCTGCGCCTTGCCGCGCCTCTGCGGTCGAGCGCACCCGAGCTTGACGCTGAGATTCGAACTGCATTCTCACGCCTGTTGCCGGATGCCGGAGCGGCTGTTCTGCAAGCCTACCTTCGGCGCGGCTGGTGGTGGCGCTGGTTGCGCGCGCGTGCGCGGCTGCGCCGCTGGGGGCTTGTTTCGCGCTGACCCATCGTCCGCGTCGAGAGTCGGGGCGGCTAGCAGCCTGTCGGGCTTTGGGGGTCGAGGCGATAGTCGACTGCGAGAGGACAGTTTTTCGACGATTTGCAGGCCAATAGTGGGCTCTATTGGCCAAGAATCGGCGGAAAAATGGACCGCGCAGGCGGATTTGCAGCCCGGCCAACCAAAGTCCGACGGGCTGCTAGTGCAGGCGCCCCGCCATAGGCGCCGCGTCGGCCCTGCCCTCTGTTGCGCGCCATTGTCGAAGGCAAGGCTGAGTACTTCAGCGTTGCCACGTGCCACCCGGCCCCTAGGGTCTACACAGGCAGGCAAGGCCGGGCCGCTGTCACGGCCTGCAGCGTATCCGCGCTACGCGTTGACAGGCCGCGGCAGCGTCTCCGCCACCGCCCGCTGCGCGCAGCCTTCGACGTGGTCGTTGACCAAGCCCATCGCCTGCATGAAGGCGTAACAGGTCGTCGGGCCGACGAACTTGAAGCCGCGGCGCAGCAGGTCTTTCGAGAGGCTGCGTGAGGTCGGGGTTTGACCGAGCTGGCGCAAGGTTCCCCAGTCGAACTGCTGCGGGCGTTCGTCAGGCGGCGGAACAAAGCCCCAGATGTAGTCGGCGAAGCGACCGCACTCGGCCTGCACTTCCAGCACGCGAGCGGCATTGTTGATGGTGGCTTCGATCTTGCCGCGGTGGCGGACGATGCCAGCATCGGCAAGCAGGCGCGCGATGTCGTCAGCGCCGAAGGCGGCGACGCGGATCGGATCAAACCCGGCAAACGCGGCGCGGAAGTGCTCGCGCTTGCGCAGGATCGTCAGCCACGACAGCCCCGCCTGAAAACCCTCCAGGCACAGCTTCTCGAACAGCCGCACATCGTCGGTGACCGGGCGGCCCCATTCGTGGTCGTGGTAGTGGGCGTAGTCGGGCAGGTTCTGCTGCCAGGCGCAGCGCAGCTGCCCATCATCGCCGCGCAACAGGCCATCAGCTGGCGCGCTCATGAAAGCCAGCCTTGGCGCGCGGCCAACCATGCCAGGCCCTGCAATGCGAGAAAGCCGTACACACCGGCCAGCGCGTCGTCGAACATCGCGCCGAAACCGCCGTGCAGCTCACGATCCGCCCAGCGCACCGGCCACGGCTTCCACACATCGAACAGGCGGAACAGCACAAAGCCGATCAGCATCCAGATCCAGCCCGCTGGCGCCAGGAACAGGCACAGCCACTGGCCGACCCATTCGTCGGCGACCACCACGCCGGGATCTTCGGTGCCGATCTCGCGGATCACCCAGTTCGCGGCCCACACCGATATCGCGAAGAACGCGATGCACACACCGAGATAGGCCGGTGGTGGCAACTCGCGCAGCCACAGCCAGGGCAGTAAGGCCAGCGCGCTGCCGGCGGTGCCGGGCGCGAACGGGGCGAAGCCGGAGCCGGCGCCACTGGCGATCCAGCCGGCGGGATGCTTCAACAGGCGCAGCGGGGGACGGTTGCGTCGCATCGGTTCAATGGTTCGCGAAATGATCAAAACCGCGGGCGGCCAGATCGAGCGGAAAGGGCTGGCCCGCGCGCTCGAAGCGCAGGCCGGCGATGGCCTCGATGCGGCCGATGCGGGTCAACGCGCCGCGACAGAACGCGTCGGTCGCTTCGATCCGCTGCGTGTCGCCGCACAGCAGCAGCTCGTAGTCATCGCCACCGGCCAACTGCAGCGGCCAGCGCTGTGCGGGCTGCGGCAGAACGCGAAGCAGCGCGCTCGAGGTGGGCAGCGCCTCGATCTCGATACAGGCGCCGACGCCGCTGGCGGTGAGCACATGGCCGAGGTCGGCGAGCAAACCATCGCTGATATCGATAGCGGCGCCGGCGATGCCCGCCAGGGCGAGGCCGATGTCGAGGCGCGGCTGTGGGCGATCCAGGCGTTCGATCAGCGCGCGGCAGGCGCCGGCATCGCCGGACTGCAATCGCGACTGCAGCAGGCCCAGTCCGGCGGCAGCATCACCAATCGTTCCACTGACGTACAGTGCATCGCCGGCGCGCGCAGCGGCTCGACGCAGCGCGCGCTGCGGATCCACCACGCCGATCAGCTGCACCGACACACTCAGCGGCCCGCGCGTGGTGTCGCCGCCCACCAGGGCCAGGTCATGCAGTTCGGCGAGGGCGAAAAAGCCGTCGAGCAGACGGTCGACGAAGCCGGCGTCGGCGCCCGGTAGGCTCAGGCTGAGGGTGGCCCAGCGCGGGCGCGCGCCCATCGCGGCAAGGTCGCTCAAGTTCACCGCAAGCGCTTTCCAGCCGATGTCGAAGGCCGGCGTGGCGGCCGGGAAATGCACGTCGATATTCAGCGTGTCGACGCAGACGCAGAGCGCTTCGCCCGCGCCGGGGGGCTGCAGCAGGGCGGCGTCATCGCCGATGCCCAGCAGCACATCGGCCCGCGCGCCGCAGCGGGCGCGGATGCGTTCGATCAGGTCGAACTCACCGGCGGCCACGGTCGCGGCCGGCTCAGCCGCGCCGACTGCTGCCGTGGGCTTCAGCGCTGCGCCAATCCTGCGCACCGCGGTCGAGCACGCCATTGATGTAGGTGTGGCCGTGCTCGGAGCCGAAGCGCTTGGCGATCTCGATCGCCTCGTTGATCACCACCCGATAGGGCACGTCCAGCCGATGCAGCAGCTCGTACACCGCGAGACGCAGCACGCCGCGCTCGATCGGGTCCACGAGATCCAGCGGGCGGTCCAGATGCGGCGCCAAGGCTTCGTCCACCTGCGCCAGATGGGCGTCGAGCCCGCGCAGCAGGTCTTCGAAATAGGCGAGATCGGCGATGTCCATGTCCTGCTCGTCGCGGAACTCTTCGAGCACCTTCTGCATGCTGGAGCCGGACACCTGCCAGGCGTAGACCGCCTGCAGGGCGCGGCGGCGTGCGCGCGAACGTGCGCTGGGGTCGATGCCGTCGGTGCGTGGGTGCTTCATCAGTCGCTGCTCCTGGCGCGGTTCGTCGCCGCGCCGTGTTGTCTAATCGTCAAGGCCGCGCAGGGCGGTCATCAGGCTGGCCATTTCCAAGGCGGCCAAAGCGGCCTCCTCACCTTTGTTGCCGTGGCTGCCATCGGCGCGGTTCTCGGCATCTTTCAGCCGCTCGACCGCCAGCACGCCGTTCGCCACCGGCAGGCCGGAATCCAGCGCGACCCGCGCCAGACCTTGAGCGCAGATGTCGGAGACGTGCTCGAAATGACGGGTGTCACCGCGGATCACGCAGCCCAGCGCGATCAGCGCCACATGTCGCCCGCCCAGCGCCAGCTCACGCACCGCCAGCGGAAGCTCCCAGGCGCCCGGCACACGCACCACGTCGATGCAGCCCGCCGCCACACCGTTGCCGATCAGGCTGCGCTTGGCGCCTTCGACCAGGGCATCGGTGATGCGCGGATTCCAGCGGCTGGCGATCACCGCAAAGCGCGCGCCAGAAGCCACCCGCAGGTCGCCTTCGTAATGGGCCATGGACAGTATTTCTGTTGAGGGGACGGGAGTTTAGCAGCTGGCTTGGGAGGGCCGGGGTTGGGGACTGGGGACGCAACAAGCGCCGCTGCGGAGCCCGGGGTGGCGACGGCCACGGATGATCGCCTTCACACCCCAGCACCGCGGGCGCTGAATCCCCACTCCCGAATCCCTAATCCCCAACCCGAACGTACTCCACCACCTCCAACCCAAACCCACCCAAGCCCACCTGCCGCCGCGGCGTGCCGAGCACGCGCAGTTTGCCGGCGCCGAGGTCGGCGAGGATCTGCGAGCCGGCGCCGTTGCGGCGCCACTCGCCAGCGCGTGCGCCCGCGGGGCCGGCATCGCCCATCTGCGTATTCGCTTCGCCGGTGATGCGCGCGAGCAGGGCGTCGGCGGACTGCGGTTCGGTCAGCACCACCAGTACGCCGGTGCCGGCACGATTGATGGCCTCAAGCGCGTCCACCGCGGCCACGCCGAAATCCGGGCGCTTCCACTGCAGCACATCGGCCAGCGGGTTCTTCACGTGCACGCGCACGAGCGTCGGCACCTCGGCCCGAATCTCGCCGCGGACCAGGGCGAAGTGCAGGTCGTGGGTCACCCGATCGCGGTAGGTGTGCAGGGTGAAGGCGCCGGCGCGGGTCTCGATCGGCCGGCTGTCGATGCGCTCGACGGTGTGCTCATTGGCCAGCCGATAGGCGACCAGGTCCTCGATCGAGCCGATCTTCAGGCCGTGGGTGCGGGCGAAGATTTCCAGATCCGGCCGCCGCGCCATGTCGCCATCGGGGTTGAGGATCTCGACCAGCACGCCGGCCGGCTCCAGGCCCGCCAGCCGCGGCAGGTCGGACGCCGCTTCGGTGTGGCCGGTGCGGGTCAGCACGCCGCCGGGCTGGGCGGTGAGCGGAAAGATGTGGCCGGGCTGACGCAAGTGGGCGGCGCGCGCGTCGGGCTTCACGGCGGTGCGGATGGTGTGGGCGCGGTCGTAGGCGGAAATGCCGGTGGTCACGCCCTCGGCCGCCTCGATTGAGACGGTGAAGTTGGTGCGGTAGGGCGAGTTGTTGTCGACCACCATCGGCGGCAGCGCCAGCTGCTGGCAGCGCTCGCGGGTCAGGCTCAGGCAGACCAGACCGCGCGCGTGGGTGACCATGAAGTTGATGTCCTGCGGCCGCACCAGCTCGGCCGCCATGATCAGGTCGCCCTCGTTCTCACGGTCCTCGTCATCGACGATGACGACCATGCGACCGGCGCGGAGGTCATCGAGGATCTCGGGGATCGTCGCGAAGCGACTCGGCGCCGCGGAAGAACCAACTCCAGCCATCGTGGACCTCTTCGCCTCTGTCGAAAAGTCAGGCGAGCCAACGCCGTTCTCTGGGGATACCCGGGAAGACGCCGCGGGTCGGGGGCGTAAGTTTACCCTCACGCCGAGCTTGGGACTTGGCACGCCATCGTCGTGTCCGCTCCGCGCGCCTCGCAATCGAATCGCAATACCGCCTCAATCCTCACGGGACGCTTCGCAAGCAAGCTCCACCCAGCACGGCTTCCACGGCCCCTCGTCCCGACTCCGGCCCAGACGTAGCGGCCTGCACTCACCCTTCACACTGGGCCTCATCAGGAGATCCACCTTGCTGCGCATCCTCATTCGCCTGTTGGGCCTCACGGGAACAGCCATGAGCCTCCCCGGCTTGAACTCGCTCTCACTCACACTGCTGCTGGCTTTGGCCGTCAGCTGCGGACAAGCAATTGCTCAGCACGCGGTACCGCAGCCTGCTGCCGCGCCAGCGCCAGCGCCAGCGCCAAGCGAGATGCGATTTGAGCAGCCCCGGTTGAAACTCATGCTCACTGCTCCAACGGCCAGCACGACCAGCCGAACTGAGCATCCAACCTATGACGAAGTCAAAGTCGTCTTGCCCAACAACCTCGGCGAGTTGAATGTCTGGACATACTCTCGACGATCCTACAGTGCTGCCGGACTCTTGCTTTCGCAGAAGACCGGGAGTTTCCTGGATGCTCGAATCGAGGCAAGAGAGTTAGGGCCGTTGCCTGCACTCTTCCTTCGGACCTCAAGTCCAGACCTGGCGCCGTTGGAAACCAGAGCCATCATTGATCGCCCAAGTTTTGACTGGGTCTATGTCATCCACGCCGAGGCCACGACCAAGGAGGCCATCGAGGCGCTGAACGCGGTCATGGAGTCGATTCGCCCGCTTTAGGGAGAGGCAGCCATGAACGTTCCTGCCTTACCGCAGTGAGCCCCAACCACTCGCTCGAGCTGACCCGCTACGCCAGCTCAGAGCAAACGAAGGCCGCGACGCTCCGCGCACAACCGCTCACCGTTGCGGCCGCGGTGCAAACCGCCTCGCCCCCTCTTGTCTCCAATCCCACCCTGCAGACGGCCGATGCCTCAGGTGCACCCTATGCCGGCATCCTCCAAGCGCGACCGTGGTGCCCGGTGAACGCCATTCTCGCGTTCAACTTGGGATCATCCGTCGTGGTTGTGTCGGGCATCAATGTTTTCTCGCCCGGCCCTGCCACGCTTTCAGAGGCTGATCGGCTCGAGCCACAGCATCGCCACGACCATGGCGTTTACCGCCGCCTCCCCTGAACAAAGCTTGCACTCAACGTCGTCTGGAACGTCCGTGAAGAACCCGCTCGAAGGCCGCAAGATTCTCATCGCCGAGGACGAACCGGATTTGGCGGATGTTCTTCGCGCCTACATGGCCAAGGAAGGCGCCATCGTCAGGGTCGCCCCCGATGGCCGGATCGCCAGCGAAGAAGCCCACCGGTGGCGGCCTGACCTCATCCTCCTCGACATCCGCATGCCGAACAAAGACGGCCTCTCCGTGCTGGTGTCGGCGCGGGAAAGCGACGCGGGGACGCCGATCATTCTGATCAGCGCCTTGGGGGACGACATCGACCGCATCGCGGGATTCCGGCTTGGTGCGGACGACTACATCGTCAAGCCCTTCAATCCGCTCGAGGTCGTCGCACGTGCCGCGGCCGTCCTGCGCCGCCAGGAGGGCGCCAAACCGCTTGCCTCCAGCCCACCCATCGTGCATCGGGGCCTTCGCATCGAAATCGACAGCCGGCGTGCGTTCGCGAACGAAAAATTGCTCAGCCTCACGCCGACGGAGTTCCGCCTGCTGACGACGATGGCGCGTCGACCTGGACGGATGTTCACGCGGGCGGAACTGGGTGATGCCGTACTGAGCGAGGTGGCGGCGGACCGCGGCGTCGACGCCCACATCAGCCGACTGCGCGCCAAGATCGCGGTCGTGGGCACGGTGAGGATCGTCGCGATACGTGGCGAAGGCTACAGGATGGACATCGAATGAACATTTCGCTTCGGCTGCAGATCGCCTCTGTCGCCATCGCCATCAGCGTGGGCGCCGCCCTGATCGCCGCGTTCGTTCCCGGCCTGTTGTTCGAGCTGCGTGACTACCTCTTCATGGCGTCCTTGCCAGCCGAGGATCAAGAAACCTTGCGCAGGCTCATCGAGGTCCACGGAAGCTGCTCCGGCATCGTCCACGAATTCCAGGGCCAGCACGGCATCACGCGATGGGACTTCAACTACCACGTCGCCCTTACCGTCGCGATCATCGCGACGGCGGTCATCGGCGGAACGCTGGCCTTCAAGCTGGCCGGCGGCATCGCCGCACCCATCGTCAGTCTGTCGATGGCGGCCAAGGCGGTCGCCAACGGCGCGCGGGACAACGAACGCCTGCCGCCACGCTCCGGCCCGCGTGAAGTGGGCGAGCTGATCGGCGACTTCGCACTCATGACCGAATCGCTGGCCGCGGCGGATCGCGATCTTCGCCTGCGCTCGAACGGCATCGCGCACGAGTTGCGGACACCGCTCGCGGTGATCCGCGCCCGCCTGAGCGGTGCGAAGGACGGGGTGTTCGTCGCCGACCCGGCCTTCTTCGACAGCCTGCTCGGCCAGGTCTCGCAGATCGAACGCCTGACCAGCGACCTGAGCATGCTGTGCGACAGCCAAGGTTTGGGATTCTCGCTCGAGCGCGCCCCGACGTCGGTCAACGACGTGGTGGAGGCCGTGATCCACTGCCTCGGGCCGATGGCGGCGGACCACGGGGTGACGCTGACGCATCATGGCGACGGCCCGGTGATGGCCGACGCCGATGCCGCCCGCCTGGAGCGGGCCATCGCGAACCTCGTCGAGAACGCGATCCGGCACGCCGCGGCCACCCGGGTGACCGTCACCGTGGACGATGCCGGCGACCGATGCCGGATCGTCGTCGTCGACGACGGCCGCGGCTGGCCCGTGCGCGACCCCGACACGCTCAAGGAACCCTTCGTCACCGGCGACTCCGCCGCGCGCGAGCGCAGCAAACGCACGGGCCTCGGCCTTGCCATCGTGCAGGCGATCGCCCGGGCGCACCACGGCTCGCTCGCGCTGGAGAGTTCTCCTGGCGGTGGCGCACGAGCAGTGCTCACCATACCGAAGACGATCAACTGAACGAGAAGGCAACGCGGCCCGCGCGCAACGGTCCCGCAATCGAGAGCGCATTCTCCCGAAAGGCTTGGAAACCATCGTGCATGCACCAACCCTGCACGAGAACGTCGACATGCCCGCGTCACCGGATCGCCACCGCGCACTCAACCTACTCGCACTTTCGATTGCCCTTGCCATCAGCTCGCCAGCACGCGCGCAGGCCGAGGACGCCGCAGAAGCAGACACAGGGACGCAGGTCTATGCGCCGGACTTCTTCGCCTCCTCCGCGCCGGTGAACGCCCTGCAGATGGTCGAACGCGTCCCAGGATTCACGATCGCCGAAGTCGGCACGCAACGCGGCTTCGGCATCAATGCCGGCAATGTGCTGATTGACGGCGTAAGGCCGTCCACCAAGTCCGACGACATCCGCACGCTCCTCGCCCGTATCCCCGCGGATCGCGTCACGAGGATCGAGCTGATCGAGCGCGCCGGCGTCAACCAGGAAGCGCAAGGCCAAAGCCGTATCGTGAATGTCGTCCGGAGTGCGAGCACCGGGGCCAACGGCACCTACACGCTGGGCCTCGGCGTCGACGAGGACGGCGTCGCCCGGCCGTTCGGCCAGTCTTCGCTGTCCTTCGAGCGGGGAGGAACGCAGTTCGAGCTCGGCCTGGATTACCGGAACGACCTGTACCAGCTGTCCGGGGCCGAAACGAACTACGACGCCGCGCGCCGGGCCGATCGCATCCTGGGGATCGGCATCGACAGCGACAGCAGGCAAACCGCCGTGACCGGCACCGTCCGCGGCGCCGTGGGATCGGCGCGCTGGGGGGTCAATGCAAAGCTCGATCGTGATTCGTACACGACGGTCCGGA
>NZ_JBILJQ010000081.1:0-21813 GCF_044377145.1 Aquimonas sp. | reverse complement strand
CCGCCGGCAGCAGTAGCCCGGCGGGTGCGACATAGATCCGCCAGTCACCCATGCCCTGAGCTGGGTCTCGCCGCCACGGCTTGGCCACGTCGGCGGCGAAGTCGGCTCGGCTCACCTTCACCTCGCACACCACGCTTCGCCCTTGCCGCCAGCCGATCACGTCGGGCTGCTCGTGAGCGAACGTGACCAACTCGGTGGCAGTCACGCCGCAGCCGACAGTCTTAAGCCACCGCTTAGCGCGACGGCACAGCTCAGCATGCAGCGTACTGGCCATCACCGCCCCCTTCGGGCGTGGGACAACGAACGATCCATCGCGACGCGCACCGCGGCATCGCGCAGCAGGTAGCAGTCCGGGTTTCTGGGGTCGATGTAGTGCGGCCCGCAGCCAACCCCATCAAGCCGCACGCGACGCCAGCCGAAGGCCCAGAGGATCATGCGGTCCAGCACCGGGATGACCAGGTGGATCAGCGCACGTCGAATCACACCGCGCATGTCAGCACGTCTCCGCGCGATCGCGCACGGCCTCACCGGATCGCCTGATCGCCCTCCAGCCCGACGCCCCATCGGTAGCAAGCCCTGCGCGCTGCAGATGCCGCAACCATCGACCGCCGAGTAGCGCAGCTCCCTGCTGGCTGATTCGCTTCCCTGGACGCCGGGGCATGAAGACGCCTCGCTCAAGGAGAGCTCGACCGAAGACACTGATGTGCCGCACGGGCTCCAGATCGCGGAGCACGGCATGCAGGGTTTCGTTCGACACCATTACGAGTCCTCGGCGCGAGGTCGGGCAGCGATAAGCCCGTGAGCCCTGAACGTCTCAACGTCGCCAGGATCGGTGTGTTCGTGTCCACCCCCGGCATCAAATAGCTCCCGGATCGCTGGCGTCACCATCCCCTCATTTCGCAAAAGAAGGGCAACTGCGCAGTAGTAGCCGCTACTCCACTGTCGACCGTCCGCCGGTACTGCAGACCGATGCGCTTCTCTCTGCGCCTCGACGTCGATCTCGCCAGACGGCGCCTCCGGACAGATGATCCTCGTCCAATGGGTGTGGTATCCGGGCCAGTCGCTATCGCCTGGCGTGCCGACGTATGGCGCCTCGCTGATCGGGAAGCGCCACCACAGCACTTCACCGATGTCCTCGCGCCAGTCGGCCAGAGGCTGCGGGATCTTGGCCTCATGACCCGCCAGTGCGTCCGGGTGATGCTCGATGGTGTCAGCGTCCGGGTCGACGCACTTGTTCGCCGGGTCCAGCATCACGGCGCAACCCCAGACGACGCGCATCAGGCTGGCGCTTTCGGCAAGTTCCAGTAGGTGACCAAGAGCTCGAACGCATTGCTCCCGATCGTCGCTGTCGAAGCACTCAGTGCGATCCTCGTCCGTGTCCTTCGCGACTGCTTTGGGCATCGCCGGGTAGAAGCCCAGCATTCCCTCTATGGCGTTGGAGAGCTCCATCGCCATGCGCAGATCGTGCGTGCCCGCCTTCGCCATCTTCATGCCCATGGGTCTTCTTCATTGTTCGGCTTCTGGCCGATGCGCGGACCAATCCGGTAGGGCACCAGGTCGTGCGGCCCGTCCAGCACCTCCCCATCGGGGATCTCGTAGCTGGCCACCTCGGCGCCGGTGCGGCCGGCGCCGTTCTCAGGCGCCCACAGACGAGACCGGATCACCCGCAGCGCAAGATCCCTTAGCCGAAACAGGTGCCCTCGCGCTGAACCGCCCACCTCGCAACCCTCGCCGCTCGGGACATACTTGACCCGCACACGAACCTCGCTGTCGTGCATCACGCCCCTCCTTCGGGTGCAGCGATATATCACTGACGCTCCGCTTCTAAGTGCCCTCGCACCCACCGCAGCGCCAACGACACAGCCAAGCTGCCCAGGATCAACGGCCACACCGGGAGCGCCGCCAGAAAAGCTCCTACAGGGCCTGATGATGGATCAATCTGCACATTGAAGACCGCCAGGAACGCGGAAACGATCACCACCAACCCCAGCGCTACCTGCGTCAACAAAAGCCCAGACACCAGAATTCGCATCCTTCTTCTCCTCAGTCTTCCCTGTTGTGTTCGATTCGGCGAGAAGGTGAGAATCGCCACCGAGTTGAGTATGTCGTCCTCCCGGCGCCTTGCTTCGATATGGGAGGTCAGTTTTTCGTTTCTTGCGTTGTCGTCAAGGGGGCGACCGGCGAAGGATCCACTTCGTGGATCTCGATGATGTTGGTTGGGTGGACGGCCACGGTTAGCGTGGACTGGCGAGATGGATCAAACACTGCGGAATCCGTGTTGGCGCAACGTCCATAGACCACCAACGCCATTGCATGGTTGCGAGATAGCGCCATGACGCGGCGACGCATTCCATCAATGAGGATCACCTCGTACGGCTTGAGCGCGTGGTTTCCTTCTAACTGGTGCTCGGTGTTGTCACCCTCACACCCTCTCGCGCTTGTGCCTGATCGAGACTTGTAGAAGTAAAGGAACCCTGCGCCGGCCAAGACCCATAGGCACGCCTCAAACACATGCTCCGTTCCGGGCTCTAACAGAAAGTGGATGCCGAGACCGATCCCTGCCAGGAAGTAAACAGTCAGCAGAGTCTTCACACTTAGCCTGCGCCGGCAACGGTGGCGCGAAAGGCGAGATAGATCCAGCCGCTGATCATGCCGATACCCGGAATAGCAATGATGATGCTCGCCGTAGCCACCACCCCAACTCCCAGTGCGTCCAGTGTGTCGTCTTCAGTTCGCATCATGAACACCCAGTTCACGGCCAAGCCTGAGAGCAGCAGTACAACTGTCAATCCCACATGGACCTCGCGCAGGTACCGCACCAGCCACGGATGGTGGTTTGCGATGTACACAGCGACCTCGGGATGTTGTACGACGTGACTAAACAGCATTGCTGGGAGAATCGCGAAAAGGAGAGCTGCCATGCCTCCAATGTGTTTCAGGCCGTCCATTGCATACTCCAATTATGAGGTTTGGTGCAGACGTAGTCCGTTGTCGAGAACAAGGACGAGGTAGCCTGGCGTCCGCACCATGGTGAGGTCACCCGGATTTCAGCTTTCTCCAGGTTCGACATGACAGATTCCAGTGCGCCGACTCGCCATCGGAGCGCCACCGGCGAGCAGTTTGGGTGCGACGAGAGACCTTCCAGACGCAAACCTGACGGCCCAGAAAGATCAGCTCGAGCTTTACCTCGTACCAGCTCGATCCGATTTCCTTGCGTCCGATGATGACTTCCCCTACTCGCAGCCCAAGGTTCCGGGCTTGCTGTGCGGGTGTTCTTCCTACGACGACGTCGTTTGGCATCCTGGCTCCTCCACACTGCCTGCTTGGGCTGGGCGTCCCTGCCCAGAGTCGCTTTCCATACCGCCCACGGTAGTTGGCCGCTGCAGGATCCAGTGACGAAATGCCGCGTGTTTCGAGGACATATCCGACAGCCACGGCGGGGCATCCCTGCCCTTCCCTCTTCAGCGCCTTCCTGGCGTTCGCCCCATCCTGGAGCCCGAAGGTCGACCCGCCGCGCCACATCCATGTGGCTGAGCTTCCTGCCCCGGCGCCGGTCGGTCTCACCGCTTGAGATCCACCATGGGACAGGACGTCCCTGGGTCAAGTTGCGGCAAGTTGTGTGCGCCCCAGAGCTCCATTGCGTTCGCGCGGGATACAGTTCTCGCTTCGGCTCGGGGACGCAGCGATGCGGTGTGATCGCGTTGTTCTCAGCTCGACACGTTCGGCTGTTCGGCCGGCGGTGACTTGCCGGCGCTCCTTGCCTTACCCACATCCGCCGCGCTCCACGTTGCTTGCCGCGTTCAGTTCGCGCTCGTGTTCCGATCCGCAAACCGAACAGTGCCATCGAAAGCTCCATCGGCCCTCCAGGTCCCGCAGCCGGGCATGCACGTGTGCTCAAAAACTGCAGGCCTTGGTGACAGGGAAGTCTGGTCTTCGATGATCAGGACCTCGACGCGCTGCACGGCTGCAGAACTGGACTGATTCAAGTGATCGCGGCGCACATCGGCGTTCTGTGAGTGCACTCGGCCGATCCGCGGCTGCGTGTGCTGCCGTCATTTCAAGCAGTCCAGCCGCGTCCCCATTGGACAGGACTTCGTCGGATCGACGTAGTGGGCCTGCATATGCACGGCAAGCTGTCGGCGCTGGTAGCCGCGAGGCGGTCCAGTTCCACCTTGAACGGCGTGGCCGCGCCGATCACGCTGCTATCGCTTCAGGTGGCGGTCTGCCGCAGAACCACGTCGCTGCCCAGCCCGGTGCCATTTGCGGCGTGCAGGACCGCTATGCTCCCTTACAGTGAATGCATCCAGGAGCACCACAGCCGCACCCGCTCAGCCTCAAGGTGTGCATACGGCTACCAAGCTGCTTGATGGACTCGCGATGATGTTGCGGCCGTCAGTTTGCGCGTGGCGGCTTCTTCACTTCTTCGTCATAGGCCGGTTGTGCGCTTCAGCCGCGGTCAGAACACAACCGACAGCACCTTAACAAGCGCGGCGTCAGACTTTTGCAACATCACAGTCGAGACCGGCTATACGCCGGCCCGCGCGGACCGTGAGATTCTGCGCGCGCGGCTGTTGGCCAAGAGCTCGCAGTTTTCGGCTTGACGCTCTGCAGTGCCTTCGGCCGTGAGGTTGATGCACGTATATCTGCAAAGGATCGCGACGATTACGCCAAGAGCATCCGCTTAGATCAGCAAAGCTTTCTCAACGCGGGTGGTTCTTGGGATTCCGATCGTCTACATCCGCCCTTTATCGCTTGTGAGAATGGGGCGTCTTCAGCTGCGACCTGGCGAAAGGCTGGAATGCTGACCACGAGCGTCCTCGATGCGGGCCTCGCCGATCAGATCCTCAGCGATCGGGTCTGCAGGCTCGCCGTCGGAGCGGGCCGCGGCGTACCACCGCATGATCAGCTGCGCGACGTTGCCCTCGTCCGACCTGAAGAACAACGCAGGGTCGATGTTCGACGCCTCACAGATCCGGACGATGACCGCAGAATCAAATGACACGCAACCATCTGCATCCCGCGCCAAGCGCAAAGCCGAGAAAGGCATTCCTGTTGGAATCTGTATCTGGGCGCGCATGCTGTCCTCCACAACCTTGACGACCCAATCGGTGAGCCGCATGCCAGCGGCTCGGCTTGCGCGAACCCAGCGGCCCTTAAGATCCGCCGGCACCCGCAAGTGAACAAGAGCGTCATCCACAGGTGCTTTGTCCGGGGCAGGCGGGGCTACAGCAGGGGGTGAGAACGTCTTCATTGGATATTCTTCATGACCTATCGGCCCTTGTCGCATCCAGGAGGATGTCGCGTGCACGGGTCGGGACCGTCTGCCCGCGCTGGGCAGCCGCTTGGCGGAGCTGCTGGTACTCGTCTTGCGTCAGGCGAACCTTGACGATGACAGAGCGTGAGCGGTTGGCGGCCGGCGGGGGAACCAGCAGCACCAATTGTTCAGCAGGCGGTCGGACATAGCCGACGGCGAACACGCGACGAACGTCCGCAGAACTCAGTCGCTCTAGTGGGCGCAAAATGCTTTCGTGCTGGCCAGTCGCCGAATTCGTCTGCGCCACCATCACACCCTCGGTGAGTAGCCGCCGCTGTTCCCCAATCGGCAGCTCGGCGATCGCGCGCAGCAGCATTGCTTGACCAGCGCACCGAACCACGGCCTCAGGGTCTAGCCGTCCTTCAGCGATCAGCGGCAGATAGGACATCAGCCCGCTGCGCAGGTCGCTCAGATCCTCGCCCCGGTCCTCTAGTTCGCGCCAGATCGCTGCCAGGTGGCCGAGCGTTCGGGCGGTGACACCGATGGCCTGCGCGAGCTGAAGTCGCAGTTCGGCGGTGGGGATCGAAGTCAGGTCGCTCGGGTCGGCTTCCCTCGTCAAAATTTCATTCATCATTCGCCTCCATGCGGGCGACCAACGAGGTCGCGGACGTCATCAGATCGGCAAGTGCACGCCTCTGCCGGTGGCGTCTTGTCGCGGCTCGCAGAAGCTCATTCCACGCGGCGCGCTTTTTGGTCGTCATCGCTTCCAGCCAGCGTTCCCGGTACGCGCGAACCTGGTCACGGTTTTCAGCGTATCGCTCGCGGGCCGCTTCACGAATCTCGGCCCGAGCATTCTCGTCCCTGCGCCCTCGGCTGGCCTTCGCAGACAATCGCGCGGCTTCCCGCCATGCTGCCGCGCGAGCTGGGTCGGTGCGACGCACCAGCTCCCGCCAGCGTCGTCCACGTTCGGCATTGGCGGTCGGGTCGCGCAATGCGGCGGCAGCGGCAGCGGCAGCGTTGACGGCACGGCGATGTTCCAGTCGACACGCCTCAGCACCGCAGGTGGCAGTACTGCCTGCGATCAGATAGAGCGCGCCGCAGATTGAGCACTCGCGGCTGCGGCACGTCTCACACGAGCGCACAGCCCGCTTGTCGTCATCGCTGACCGACGAAAGTCGACGCGTTGGTACCACCGTTTCGCTACCGCAATCACAGCGGCACAGCCAGGCGCTTTCGCCGGTGCGCCACTTCGAGCGGGATTGAGCCACCAGCGCACCGAAGCGCCGACCGGTCAGATCTACGGGGCCGGGCATCAGTCACAACAGCTCAAGGCGTTTAGCCGCGGCCGCCACGCGCTCCCGGACGGTGCCGGCCCAGCCCTCGGACTCCACAGAGGCGTCAAGACGGTCGGCGCCCAGGGCTTCCTGCGCGAACTGCACGGTGATGCTCGATGCGGCCGCACGCGCCCGGGCGTAGTCGGTGGGCTGACCCTGCCACCACGCGCGGTGCGATTCGGAGTAGGTGTTGACCTGCCACTGATTTCCGAACCGGAGCAGCGAGACTTTGGTGCGTGCGTCGGTGATCGCGCTGGTGATGGACTTGGCCATGATGTTGCTCCTATCAGGATTCCCGGTTCCGCCGGGGCGGCAGCCAGTGCTTCGGCCGTATCTGTATTTTGCACTGAAATGCTACTGCCATAGTGCTGTCCGGCAAGCTACCTCCACTTCACGCCGCATTTCAGGTGTGGCAAGGGTACGGTTCTAGAAGATCGTTTCAAGAGTTACTGCCTCATGATCGCCGGCACGCCTTTGATAGTTGGCTTCCAATTGTTCGCGCGGGTACGTTGCTCTCGCCGAACGTAATGTGCCAGACGCATTGCAGCTTGTCCTCGGTTGCGCGAGCTGTGAGCGCAGTGCTCTCATGGTTCGAACACGGTGTCTCACACTCAGCTCAATCCCTTGCCGCTCGTCCCCATGAGACCCAGCACGTCTTCCGGCGACTTGCTGACCTGAGCCGACATTCGCAGGATGTTGTCCTGCATGCTCATGGGCTGTGCAAGCAAGTTGAAGTTGCGCGTCCGAATGGCGTTCGCGACCGGATGCCCTTCGCCATCGCTGAAAAGCAGCCGGCCTGTGATGGCGCCGCGCTTCCACCCTGTGACGTCACTGGCCAGTGTGAGCTGCTGATGGACCACGAGCCGCAGAGCGCTTGCGAGCAGTTCGCCGGCCTGACCGTCGAGTTTTCGGTCTGCGAGGGAGATCAAGCGGTAGATCGCCGCTTGGGGGGAAAGCGCATGCATGGTGGTCATGACAAGCAGTCCGTTGACGGCAGCCTGGATCAGTTCCGCCGCCGTCTCAGAATCACGCACTTCACCGACAAAGAGCATGTTGCCTCGCGTGGTAGGAAACGACCGCAGTGCGCCACGCATTGCTCCAGCCCAGCCGCGGTCGCGCTCGAACGGCGCGTCCCAGCTCACCGACGTCTGCCGCACCACGCCCTTGCCATAGGCGCCTTCAAGTGGCAGCTCGGCCGGATTCTCAACCGTCTGTCCATAGCCGCCGAACTTCTCGGCCCGGGTCCGCATCATCGCTGACGCGGCAGTGGTCTTACCCTGCCCCGCCTCTGCAGAGAAGATCACGAGGCCACCCGCGAGCAACGACTTCGACGCAAAGATGCCAGCCCACATGGGCGGGAACTTGAGATCCGTCAGCATCGGACATTGGAGGGGGATGTGCCGCAGATTCACCTCTGGGCCAGACTCCGTCATCTTGCGATGGGCTCGGTAGCGCCGGTCATCGAAGACCACGATGTAGTCGCTGTCCAAAGCTTGCGCATCGTCTTGCCACACCTGCGTGGCCAAGCGCGCCATCCATGGTTCCAGAGGCGTGTCGCGCACCCACAGAACATCCGGAGTGCCGGAGAAGCAGTAGACGCCCGACCCCGGGGTATTGGCCGGCCCGCCGTCGATCGGAATCGCAGGGATATAGATATCCGTGATCCTGTCGATCTGAGACTGGACGTCCTCGGATTCCATCAGAACTCCTGGGTTACAGGGTTTCGAACCGTACGGTGTTGGCTTGGGCACTGGTGCACCAGCCTGTAACCGTGGCGATGTTCAGCTGAGTCCCCTCGGCGGTCACGCGGCGGGTGATACCTGAAAGCGTCGGGCCTGAGCCCGTTCCCTGGCCGACTGCAACCCCTCGATAGTTTGTGCCAGCCTGCAGGATGAGGGATATGCACGCCTCTCGCGGAAGACCGTTGAACTGGATGAAGAACCCTGCGTCGGCAACCACCGCCACGCCATCCCAGCTGTTCGCGCCGACGAACAACTCACCGCCCCAGGCATGTGCCGCAGCCCAGTTGCCGGGAAGCGTTTCTCTCGCCATCGCGGCGGGTATGGCGCCCAGCTGCACGGCGGTACTCGTGTTGAGCCCTGTGTAGGATTCACGTACGCCGTAGTGGGTGCGAACTGTGGCATCGATCGAGGCGAGCAGGTTCAGGGCCTGGTTGATCGAATTCTGCTGCTGCCCACTCCGGGCGAGGGCCCCGACAAGGGCGAGGGCTGCCATCAGGAGGCCGATCGACACGAGCGCTTCGAGCAGCGTTAGGCCTTTCTGATGCGTCTTGGTTGGACGATTCTGATTCATGCTGCCACGATCCCCAATTGAATAAACACGTTCGCGCCGGTCCCACATTGAGCGTTGACCGCAGCAGCAATCCGATCCGCGCCGTAGATCACTGGACCTGGCTGTTTCAGTGTTTCGGAACCTATCCGGACGATGTCATAGGCTCGCTGCCCCATCTCCGCATAGGCCTGACACAGTCGAACCTGGGCCCCCGCTGAAGCGGGGCCAAGCTCAAAGGCAAAGATCACGGTATCGATTTCAGTCGGTGAGTAGAGACGCACCAGCCACGGCTCGATTGTTCTGTTGCGCGGCCCCTTGATCGGCTGCGCCATGTCCGGCGTGCGGAGTCGTACAGGCACGATGCCTGACGCGACAAGATGCGCCGATGTCATCTGGGAAACTGTCCCCACGTCCCGGACATGTCGCCCAATGTTCTGGGCCAATTCCTCCATGCCGGTGACATGCTCGCCATCCGACACGTTCTCTGCGATTCCGCCCACCCAGCTCAACATGACAGCGGTCGTGATCGCGATGAGCGCAACAAGCAGGACGATCTCAAGCAATGCGTATCCCTTTGCAGATGACGACCTAGTGCTCATAGATCCTCACGCGGCGCGGGGGTGCGCCACCCCGACACTCGAGATCGAGGGCGCTGTCGGTCAGCTGAAGTGGGTTGCTGGTGGAGCCGGCACCGCGCGCTGCGAGTCCGCTGAGACCTCCGACTTCCGTGGATCCCACGAAAACGCGACCAAATCGTTGGGCGGCCTGGCGCGCAACGTCGATGCACACCTCGGGAGCCTGGTACTCGACCCAGACACCTACGGCACCGTTGACGCTGAGCCGGTCTGGCGCGAAAGCCACGATGGCATCGTCAACGGCAACGCCGTTGCTGCCAACGTAGAGCGCAGGATCAATGCCGGCCCGCGTGCGAACGAGGGTAAAGTTCCCGCTCGCGCGCAAGGGCTGAGCGGCCTCAATGAGTGCTGCGCTTGTGCGCAGAATGTTCTTGCTCATCCCTTCTCGTTCGAACACACCCACTGCGGCAATCATGATCCCCGTGGTGATGGCAACGAACGCGACCACAAACAAGACCTCCAGGAGGCTCAACCCTTTTTGCCACCGAGGGTAAGGTATCAGGTGAAGGTCAGCCATAGATCGACTCCTCCGCCACGACACACAGAGGCGACGTAGTCCATGCCCCCGGGAACGTCCGTGGGATTGTCGCTATCGGAGAGCACAAACGACTGGCCCCGCGCAACGACATAGACCCTTCGCGCTTGCGCCTTGAAGGCCGCTGCCAAGCTGGAGCACAAGGAGGGGTTGCGCCCCAGGGAGAGCTTGATCTCAAACGCCGTGTTGGCTTCGTAGCCATCCGGCAGCTCGCCTGAGAGGACTGGATAGGCGCTCAGAACGCCGATGTCATCAAGACGCATGCCGTTGGCGGCGTCATCCCACGATGCATCGGACAGGCCTGCCGCGTTCGCGAGGGTCTTGGCGTCGACCTGATCATAGAAGGCAAACGGATGCGCTCCACGCACTGCCTGCGCCGCGCTTTGCACGACCCGCACAGCCTGAGCTTCGCGTTCAGCTGTGCTCGCTTTCGAGTACACGGAGGCCACAATTCCCAACGCCAGTCCCATGACGACAAACGCGCCCATCATTTCAACGAGCGAGTAACCTGCTTGACGCGTTGTCATGGTGCCTCCGAAGGAACGCGACCCCCGGGCAGCGTGCCCGGGGGTCTGTTGAATCACTGGATCAGTTGGTGACGAAGGCGATGGTGTTGCTGTCGTTGTTGCACGCGGTTGTAACGCTGCTGGTGGTCGGCACCACAGGGGTGGCAGCCCAGCGGTCCTTGACCGCCGTGCCCGCGGTGCCGCTGCAGACCACAGCGCCCGTGCCAACACCGATCCGGCCGAACGCTCCCGCGCTGCCATTGACCAGCGAGTTGCATTCTGAGCGGCCCACGTTTGTTACACAGATCGCCAACGCGTTGTTGCTTCCGCCCGCCACACCCGCCGCAGCGACCTGGAACTGTCCGCCAAACGGGTTGCTGATGGTGGTACCACTGGCCAGCCCATCGGGAACCTTGCCACTGTTGATCAGGACTTCCGTGGTTAGCCCCGTGTAGCGGCCGCCCTGCGACAGGGACTTCGCGCCGGTGACGAGCGCTAACATTGTCTTCTGAGCCTGGTCGGCCTGCTGCGACTGAGACGTCGTGGTGTAGACCTGGAACACGATGGCGAAGACCACCAGCGCGATGATGAACCCCAGTCCAAGTTCGACCAGCGTGAAGCCACGCTGCTTCTTCTTGTTGGGGATGTTGAGCTGCTTCATGTGTGATTCCTCATGGAGTTGTTGTTACGAGTTTCGGAAGGGACTGGCCTGCCGCCGATTCTGCTGCGTGGGCTTTTCTGCGCCCTGAGGCCTCTTTCTCAACGCTGTTTTCGACCTCTATTCAATATCGTGTTCTTCCCCCTGTTTTCATCGACCAGCACCCGCTACCCAGCGAGCGATAAGCAGCAGTAGCAGTCTCCAGACACCACGCATGCGAGGGCCTCCTCTACGAAGTACCGCCTGCGTCGATCCTGAGGACCATCTGCTCATAGGGACATGCTACGACCCCACTTTTTCGCCCACTTTCATTCGCTCCCGGATTTCCAAGAGATATTCAGCAGTCTCGCCTTGGTGCGCTTAGCCGTTCGGCACCATGCGAACCGTCGGCGCCCGCGTTGCGCTGCATGCCTCCACCACGTCTGCAGGTGTCAGCGTGCTGAAGAGGCGCGGCGTAGGGCCTGCGCGTTGTATCAGTACCTCGGTCCCAACCTCTACGGTCAGCATGTTTCGTCCCAGAGCCTGTATCAGCTCGGTACACGCTGCGGTCGGAACGCCCTGAATCGCGATCAGCGCCGCGTTAGGGCGCGTGGACTCGCCGAATGTGTAGTCAGTCACCTCCAGCGGCTCGAGCCAGGGGGTCAGTAGCGACACCCGGTCTTCCCCTATGAACTGATCCGGCACCACGCCGAGGTTGATCAGGGTCTCGCTCGTCAGACCGTCGTACGCGCGCGATGGAGCTGTCTTTGGCAGCTCCTTCATGAGGTCCGCGACGAAGTTGATCAGTGTGCGGGACCGCTCGGCTTCGTTCAGGCGCGAGAATTGCACCAGGATGAACGCCAAAACCACCGTGGCTAGCGCTACGCCCAGAACAATCTCGATCAAGGTCAGACCACGCTGTTGTCGTTTCAATGCACGCATCACAACGTCCCCTGCCTCGCCGCCGCCTGTATCGCCATGCCCACCGTTGTCATGGAGCTGTACATCCAGAGCAGCACGCCGGTGACCATCACCAAGATGACGCCGTTCATGATCTTGGCCTGGACACTGATGCGCTCGATCGCGTCTTCAATCGCGTAGCGCCCAAGATCCTTCATGGCCTCCTCAACCGTTCCAGAGTCGGTGTAGTCCTCGAGATCTTCTTGCACGGGCTTGCTGAAGAGCCCGGTGTCTGCAGCTGGACCCGGCGATTTGCCCGAGCGGAGGTTTTTGAGCCACTCGGCGAGGTGTCGTTGCAGCCACGGTGTCGCCATTCGACGCTGCATTTCAATCGCTTGATCCATCGACTGCCCAGATTCAAGGATTGCTGCGAGTGAGATGAGCACGCTCGATGCTTGGATTTCCCGGTAGATCGTCCAGGGCGGGATTGTGCAATCGAGGATCGCGCGCAGCTCACCCTTCCACGTAGGCAGCGTTCGCACGACCACGAAGACCCCACAACCGGCGAGTATCAGGGACAGAATTCCGTAGTGCCTAATGAACGAGGTGAGACCGTGGAAACCTCGCGCCATTGGCGGCCACTGATCAACGGGGAGCAAACCCTCCATGATCGGCAGCAGCTTGAAAGACGCCACATACAGAAGCACCGAAAGCAGCACTAGAAGCATTGTTGGATACGCAAGCGCGCCGAACACAGCGCCGCGGATTCGAGCTGCGGCGGTCGCAATGTACTCGGCGGTTCGAAACCCCTTGGACACGTTGCCGTTCGTCTCGCCGGCCGCGATCATCATCCGCTCTGCCGACGGGAGGTAGCCTTCCGACGCGGCTGAGAATGGGCGCCCGTTGTTCAGCTCGCCGATCCAGCGCCGCAGGATCAAGCGCTTGGCGTCGCCGTTCTTTTCGTTGCGTGCCCGCATGCGCTCGAGCACCTGCTTAATGTTCTGCTGACGCTCGGTCGCGCGTGCCAACTTGTTGTAGAAGCGGACACGCCCGCGGCCTGCAAAACCCGTAAGTCTGGCCCACTCGAACTGAGCCTCGTACACCTTCTCCTGAAAGAAGTCGTTCCATGAAGCGTCCCTAGATTTCATGCTCAGAAGGTCCTGATCTCTGTCCACTCCGGGTGGTTGCTGAGGACGAACTCACGATCCGCCTCGCGGTCGGGTAGGTCGTCAATGAGCCCCAGCTCATGTTCGATGTCGTCGGGTGAGACGAGCCCGAGCTCTGCCTTCGACATGGCGTGCTCCAAAGCCGTCTGTCCACAGATGGGCATGACATCGGGCTGCAGCCTTGCCAACCCGGCGCGCCAGTACGCGCGGGCCGTGAGCATGTCCGACTGGGTGATCAGCTGATTGATGGTTCGATCCGGGACCAACATCTCAGCCGCGACCGTGCGGGCGCTGACCCCCTGACCTTCACAGGCGGCGCACTCGCGATGGCGCCCCCGGAGAAAAATCCCCGCCGTCTTGTCTCCGAACGCACGCTCAATCCGAAGGACCTGATCTGCTGGGAGGAACTCCTTTCCCGCGTGCCACGGTTCTTTACAGGCCGGGCACAGTACGGGGATCAGGCGCTGAAAGATGATGCCGGCGATGAATTCACCCGACCCAAGCACCGAGCGTTTGATCCCCAGGTCCTCCAGGCGGTCGATCGCATCGAACGGGTTCCCGGCGTGGAGCGTCGACCACACCTTGTGGCCCGTCTGGATTGCTCGCTGCACGAGCTGCGCTGTGTCCTCGTCGCGGATTTCGCCGACCATGAGACCGTCAGGGTCGGTGCGCATCGCGCCCTTCAGCATGGTCTGAAAGGCACGCGCATCGTCGGCGCTGTTGCCCACACCCGTGCGCCGCACGACCGAGCTCTGCCGAGCGCCAGCAATCGCGTATTCCACGGGATCTTCAATCGTCCGGACCAGCCGCCGGCCACCGTGACGCCGGATGTATTTGGCCAGCAGGGTCTGCAGGGTGGTCGATTTACCGCTGCCGGTGGTGCCGACCATGATGATTCCGCCGACGGGCCGGCCCTGCATGCGCTCAAACGCGGCGATGTGTGCCGGGCTGTAGCCGAGCGAAGCAAGTGTTTGCTCTTGAGTGGACCGTCCCATCGAGAGCAGACGCATGGTGATGTCCCACCCATCCTGGACAGGCATGCTGGCCCAACGCGCTTTCAGCCGGTGGGAACCCCAGGACGCCTGCACCGTCCGCTCAAGCGCCGCGTCCTGTGGCACAGTTTTCTTGAAGGACTCGCCTTTCGAATCACCGATCGCCGCCCAGAACGATGCCTCGGAGAGTTGATCGGCCTCCTCCCGTCGCATTTGACTCTGAAGAATCAGATCTCCATGCACTCGGTAGAAGAGCAAACCGCGGTCTTCGTGGACTTGTAGATGAATGTCGCTCGCGTTCTTGTTCATCGCTGAAGTGAACCAACGATCCAAGATTCGCTCAGCGTCCGACGTCTCCATCTTGACGTAGGGTGCCGCATCGGGCTTGGCCCAGTCGGGTCGATAGAGCATCCGGATCAGATCGGCAGATGCTTCCAACATCACGTCGATTTCCCAGCCGGACTGCCGCGCCAGCTGCGCCGCGTCCTGTCGCGAACGGAGTGATGCAACCCGGTTGGTCCAAACCATGGCGCAGCGCTTGGGACCACCGGCTACCAGTTCGATCAGTGCCACGTCAGCACGCAGCGCTGCCGACAGTTCGCACGGCCCCTTCGTATCAGTGAGGGTCTGGCCATACGGCGGGAGTTCCGCGAGCTCACGGATGACCTTCAGATCCATGTGGCCGTTTCGCATCGTGCTCTCGCTCGCCGTATCCATCACAGCAACCATTGGGTCTGTTCTCTGCGCCGCAGCGCCTCGATTGTTGGATTCAGCGGCTGATCGCCGGCATCACCGCCGGCATCATGGGTTGCGCTGCGCTCGCCGGTAGCCGCACCTGTGTTGACTGGGCCTGCACAGGCCGCGTGCCCAACACCAGGCGCGTGCGTTCGCCCTTGGCGTTCTCGACTTCCGCGCCCGCAGCGTCCACTGAGACCAGCTTCCAGTCGGGAGTGATCCAGCGGCCGGATACCAATGCGACCCGCTGGCTGCCCCCAAGGTGGAATTCTGCCCGCAGGCCACGCGATCGAGAGCCAGAGACGCCGACAAGCATCGGAATGACGTTGGTGCCCAAACGCACACCTTCGGTTTGCCGGCGGGCTTCCTCAATCGCGGCTTGGGCCTGCTGCACCTGCAGGTTGGTGTTCGCAAGATCCAACACCCGCTTCAGATCCATCATTTCGCGTGTTGCGGGATCCAACGCCGAATAGTCCAGGCCAACATCCGCGGAGGCCATGGCTGGCAACGGGGACTGAGCTGCATTCGGCAGGGCATCTGACACCCCTGCCAAACTCTGTTGTTCTCGTTCAAGCTGCTCTTGCAGAGCCGCAGTTTCTTTGACCACTTGCTGCGTCGCAACGCCCGTGTCCGCTGCGGGAGCCCCGCCCGTGTCCACACCCGTCGGGGCTGCAGCTGCATCCTCCCATGGAGCCGAATCCACAGCAGGCTCATCCGCGAAGAAGCTTCGGAGTGTGTCTGGCGTGAGCGTCATGGCAGCATAGATGCCTCCCATGACCACGATCATGATCAGCATGATCACCACGCGCTTGTTCGACCCTGCATCAGAGCGCAGCTGCGACATAGGTTGTCTCCATTTCCCAGTTCCAATCGCCTGCGCCGGATGGCTGCAAGCCCAGTTTTCGTATCGTTGTGAAGGGCTCGACCATGCCCAGGTTTCCGAGCACCCCTAGACTTTGCCCGGAGATCCGAATTCCTCCGGTCGAGTAGCCCTTCTCGGGAGGCACTTGTATCCAGCGCTCGGGATGATCCGGCGTCGCGTCATGCTCAGGCGCCGCGAATCGGATTGGTCTTGCGGTGGGGGCAGTCACTGCCACCGTAGTTCCACGATTCACGTGTTGTAGGACCTCAAGGCGCGAGAAGGTACCGCTTTGGAGGGCTTGCAACCGGGGAAGCTGCGCGAGCGCAGCAGGTGTCCTAGCAACTGGCGTCGCCAGTTCAATACGTACAGACGCGGTTCCGGTGGTGCTGTCGGTCGTCGCCTCATGTCCGTTGTCCACCGCGACACTCAACAGCGACGCCGTCGGCTCAAATCCCGTCTGGCCCGTCGCAATCCGCAGGTTGAACAGTGCGGACGTGCCACTGGGGTCACATTCGACACGCTCAACGCGCCATCCGGCATAGCGGTCGCCCACCCTGCTCACGGTGCTTAGGCAGTTGCGGACGACAGTCATCGGCATAGGCGTTGCCGTGTCCTCCTGCAATGCTTGCTTCACCGCCTGAAGGGCCCGCACCTGTGCAAGCGTCCTCAGGCGCGCTGCTTCTGCCTCGCGGAGAATCGCCGCTTGCCGTTCCGCCTCCTGTCGAGCCGCTTCTACTCGTATCTCCCACGCAACGTATCCACCGTACGCCCCCGCGAGCGCGACCACGGCGCCAATCATGACGGCAATGGTTCGAGGCTTCAGACCCACCAGCTGCCTGATCTCAGCTTCCGGGGGTGGAGTGCTGCTATCGAAGAGATCATCGACGCTTTTTCGATGGACGTACCCTTCGCTGGCTAGCCGGGACAACGCCTTGGTGTCGATCGCTCGATCGCCAACGAGATAGATCGCCGGTGGGTCGCGTTCCCCACCCGTTAACACCAATGACAAAAGTTCTTGGGTCTCCTCCTCCACGCGCTCAACAGCGCGACCATGGGAGACGACCTCGTCGGCCAGCACTTCGCCGCGCTCCGCGCGACAAATCCACCACACGCTGTCGCCCAAGTACACCATTGCCAGCGTCGTTGACTGGGCTCGTTCCGCCAGCCACTGCGCACCTGAGTAGATCGGCCCCTTGATCCCGCTTCCTGCCAAGAGTCCCAAGCGGACCGCGCCATCGTCACGGGGCTTCAGTACACCAAATCTTGCACCGTTCTTCCGCGCCTCCTGCCGCGCCCAGATGCGTGGCAGTACGTCGTCTGTGGACAGTAACTTCCAGTTCAACCCATAGTGGAGCGCGTGTCGACCGACCACACGACGGACGCCGCTTTCCATCAGTTCACCACGTTGGCGGTAACGACAACGACGAGCACCGTCCGGCGACGCTCTCCTGTGCTTCCACCACCGGCCGCCTGGAACTTCGGCGTGCCGATACCGCGCTGGTCGTAGCGGACGCGATCTTGCTCGAATCCACTCAGGATCATCGTTCCGCCGCTTGGTATTTTCACGCGCTGCAGCGTCTGTCGCGTGTCGATCTGCGGCGCTTCAAGGCGCTCGTTCTGGGAGCCGACCACGCGCAGATCTCGCAGCTGATTCAGGTTCAACTGCAGCTGCAGCAGGATGTCGTTGTTGCCGATCACAAGCGGTAGCGCAGTTATTGAAGCACCATCGGACACGGTGCCAAGCTCAGTGCTGACCTGGGCCTGCTGATCATTCAAAGCGATGATGGAGCGGCGCGCCAGGTAGGAGGTCTCCGCACCGACTTGCACCGGTGCTGGCTGGCCACTCAGCGTGTTGATGACCTGACTGGTTTCGATGGACACCCGCCCCTGTCGCGACAGGGCGTTTACAAGCGCCGATGTCCCAGCGTAGTTGTCGGTGGGGTCGACGATTGACAGCTCGACTGTGTTCGATCCCTCCAGAGCTGTCGCTGCGATGTTGCCTACAGCGGCGTACCGGCCGCTGAGGCTTTCCCACACGAGGTTCCAGTCGATGCCGTAACTCTCGCCGGTGTTGAGCTCGATTGATAGGACCTCAACCTTCATCCTCACCTGACGCGTCACACGCTCATTGACCTGGGCGACGTACGCTTCCACGCGGTCCAGCACCGCTGCTTCATCGGTGACGGTTACGGTGCCCAGTGCTGCCGACTTCGCGATCAGGCCCTTCGGCCCCAGCATCTGCTCGATGGCATCCGCAGCGGCAGAGAAGACATTGATCTCCGCATCGGTTGTCGTCGTGTTTCCGCCTTGCAGGGTGCTCTGTGCTCCCCCGCTACCGCCACCACCACCACCACTACCCCCGCCGCCTGAGCCAGCACCGCCACCCGCGGACTGGTTGCTAATCGTCGCGTTTATCGTCGACGCACCGGGAAGGGCGTGAATTGCCCACGTTCGCGTGTCGCGGTGAAACAGCGTGATCGTCCCGGCATCCTGCCTCCAGCCGTTGCCCGTCCTGACAGCGATCAGGTCTAGGAATCCTCTGAGAGCGCCTTCGTACTGAATGACGAAGGCGGCGATGTTCGTCGCGCCTGATGGGTTGGATGGGTACGCGATCCCGCCAGATCCACCCTGCTGCGCCGCCGCTTCTTCCGCTGCAAGGAAGGCGGTGCCTGGGTCGTACACCGCTTGGGCTGCGGCCTCTGCGGCGTCGGCAGTGATCCGCACGGGCACGCCGTACTCGGTCGTGATGAACTCGGCCAATCCGTTGAGCGTGACGGGGTAAATTCGGTTGAAGTTGACGTGCTCATCGAGACGCGCATCCAGGGTTGTCGGATCGCGCCGGGTGAAGCCCGCACCGCCGATGTAGATTTCGTTGCTGATCTCGAAGTAGGGCTCCGAAATCGTTTCGTGCGCCGTTCTGACATCATCGATCCGCTGCTCCGCGCCACCGACTCGGGATTCGATATCGCGCTGGCCCGGCGTCGCGCATCCCGCCAGAACTGTGAGTCCGCACGCAGCTGCGAGGATTCCACTGCGACGCATCACGTCGCATCTCCCGCTGCATCGGTGACTTCGATGACCTGGTTGGCGTACACGGTCGCCTTGATGCCCGGATTGCTGCGCCAGGCTGCGCGCATCACCTGACGAGCCGCGTCCACGAAGCTGGTGCCGACGGGAAATGTCACCGCCGCTTCGATCGGATAGTCACGCTTCGTGTTCCAGATGAGCTTGTAGCCCGCATGTTCAGACCAGCGCTGAAGAGCGTCGCGGAGGGTGTCACCCGGTCGTAATGTCCACTCATGCGCCTCCTGCATCAGGTAGGCGCTCAACTCCGGCGACAACGGGGCCACATCGGGTGAAGCGATCGCTTGGTCCGCAACGGGCGTCTCAGCTGCGAGTGCCGTTGCGAGCACATCGAGGTCAACGGTTTGAGCGCCCGCAGGGGCGCTGAGCAGCAGGGCCGTAGCCAAAGCCGCTCCACCTGCCTTACGTGTCATCGGTGGATCTCCTGGTGGATGGCGCCACTGTAGAGGCGGGGCTTGGACCCCACTTACGGAATGCCCCTGTTTTCTGGGGGATTTCCGACAGTCTCTTCTACTGAGGGCGATGCGGTGCCATCCGGATAGATGCCATCTTGGCGTGATGGCCTCGCAGGGCGTCCCCTTCCCCGCTGAGCCAGTGTTCCTTAGTCGAGGCAAGCTGAGCGGCTCACTGCATACCTGCGGTGCCGTCAGCATCACAATTCCGGACGTATGTCGGATGTTCCGTGCTTTGCAAGCCCGTGCGTCGACGACGGCTGCGGATCTGTCGCGGTTCGGCATACCCGGAATCGAGAGTCTAACTGGCGGTGTGCCCAGCGTCATCGACCTGCTTTGACGTCTCAGTCCTCCCGAGCCATCGCGCGCGGTCCGTCCCGCTCGCCGGCTCGGGGACGCCACGGTGCAGCGTGATGGCCACGTTCGACCTGCGACGTGTTTGGTTGTTCGGCCGGCGGAGAACTGCCGAGCCGCGCTCGCGGACTCTCCCTGCGCGTCAGTTCGGGCGCTCCTCGCCCTACCCCCATCCGGGGCCGTGTTCGTTTCTCCGGAACCTGTAGCCAGTAGCCGTAGGCCCTCACGCTCAATGTTGATCGCCGCGTTCAGATCGCGGTCGAGTTCCGACCCGCAGGCCGGACAGGTCCAGCGACTGTCCTGCAGCCGAAGCCCTGCGTGGATGTGTCCGCATCCACTGCAGGTCTTGCTGCTCGGAAACCAGCGATCGACCTTCACCACGACCCGGCCGTGCCACGCCGCCTTGTAGTTCAGCTGGCGGCCGAGTTCGCCCAGGCCCGCGTCGGCGACGCCGCGGCGAAAACCGCGGTGCAGGCTGCGGCCCATTGGGGCTATGGCCAGGTCTTCGAGAATCAGGATCTCGGCGTGCTGCACGGCCGCCGCGTTGATCTGGTGCAGGTGATTGCGGCGCACATCGGCGATCTGCGCGTGGAGGCGCCCGATCTGCTGCTGCGTGCGCTGCCGGCGCTTCGAAAAATCCAGCCGCGTGCCCTTGGGGCATCGCTGCTTTGGATCGAGGCCCTGCGCCTGCATCTGTGCCGCCAGCTGCCGGCTCTGCCGGCGCTGGTACCGGCGCAGCTTGGCCAGCTTCACCTTGAGCGGCTTGGCCGCGGTGAACACTCGGCCGTCGCTGCAGGTCGCGGTCTGGCGTAGGCCGAGGTCGATGCCGAGCGCGTCGCGCTCAGCGGGCCGGGCTTCGGGACGCGGCACACCATCGGCGGTGAAAGTGGCGAACCAGCGGCCGGCGCTGTCACAGCGCACGGTCACGGAGCGCAGGCGCCCCTCCATTGCTTCGGTGCGCCGAAAGCGCACGCGGCCCAGCCCGTCGATCTGCACCTCGGGGCGCTCGCCCAACATCACCTGCTGTCGGCGCTGATCGAGCGTGAAGCGGGCGCTGTTGACCGTGCCGAAGCGCTTGCGCCGCGGCGGCCGCGCGCGGCCGGCGAAGAAGTTCTTCTTCGCCCGGTCGAAGTCGCGCAGCGTCTGATTGAACGGCTATCGCGGCAGATCGGCGAGCCAGGCAGTGTCAGGCTCACGCTTCAACGCCGTGAGTGCCGCCGACCAAGCGGTGACGCCGCTGCGCTGCCCCGAAGCCCGCAGCGCGCGATCCAACTTCAGCGCCCAGTTCCAGAGGAACCGCCGGGCTCCGAACAGGCGGCGCAGCGTGCGCGCCTGGTCCGCGGTCGGCGACAGCCGCACGCGGTAGGCGCGCTCCAAGGTAGTCGGGGGTGCGTCTTCGGACATGCCAACAGCTCAGCACGACGATGCGGGTTGTCAAATTGCGCGCGCTGGGTCGCACGGGCTGAGACACAGCGGCTACAGCCGCCGGACCCCCGCCTCGCTGGCCGTGATCGCCGGGATGGCTGCTCGGCCGTCGGCGCACCGACACACTCCGATTCGGCTCAAGCCGGCGGGGGCGTCGCCGTCCATGGCTCCTTCACGGCTCTCCCCGCGTATGCAGCAGGTGCTGGTGCCGTTGCCAAACCGCTTTTGCCGCGGTGCGCAGCGCGGCTGCCGAACACGTCGCGTTTTGCACGTTTCCGGTGGCCGCGCGTCTGCTCAAAGGGCGCTCGGAGCAGATCGGCCGGCCAGGCTGTGTCTGCCTCGTGCTTGTGCACGGTGAACCCAGCGGATCAGGTGGTGGTGTGGCTGCGCTCCCCGACCGCGCGCCGCGTCGCACGCATAGCGTCACAGCGCTTGACGCAACCGGCAACCAGTCTCCCTGCCCGCGTTCGCCGGAGACGGATCCATAGCAGGGGCGAACTCGGTCCGAAATCGCTCACGTCGTCGGGGTCGTCCCCGTCCTTGACTCGTTCAACGGATATTGAGGGCTGCGGCCTCGGTGATCACTTCGCGGACCGCCGTGGTGATGGCCGCTTGCAGGCCCAACTTCTCGTGAATCGAGCGTCGTGAAC
>NZ_JBILJQ010000080.1:0-21886 GCF_044377145.1 Aquimonas sp. | reverse complement strand
GAGAACCACATGAAAGAACTCGAACAGCGGCCGGAGGTCGTGCGGGCCTACTTTCAGGACCCAAAGGTCAAGTACGCGGCTTGATGGATAAATGCCGCCGGGTCAATAATGGAACCGTGTGGCGCGGCTGGAAGGCAAGACGATGGCTTCCGAGAACGGGGACTTCGTGTCCCCGCGCGGCTCAGGTCCGCGGCAGCGTTACGCCGGTCTGCCCCTGGTATTTGCCGCCGCGGTCCTTGTAGCTGGTTTCGCAGACTTCATCCGACTGGAAAAACAGCATCTGCGCCACGCCCTCGCCGGCGTAGATGCGCGCGGGCAGCGGTGTGGTGTTGCTGAATTCCAGGGTGACGTGGCCTTCCCACTCGGGCTCAAGCGGGGTCACGTTGACGATGATCCCGCAGCGAGCGTAGGTGCTCTTGCCCAGGCACACCACCAGCACGTCGCGCGGGATGCGGAAGAACTCCACCGTGCGCGCCAGCGCGAATGAATTGGGCGGGATGATGCAGGTGTCGCCGACCACGTCGACGAAGCTGCTCGGGTCGAAGCGCTTGGGGTCGACGATGGTGCTGTTGATATTGGTGAAGATCTTGAACTCGCGCGCGCAGCGCACGTCGTAGCCATAGCTTGAGGTGCCGTAGCTGACGATGCGTTCGCCCTCGGCGTTCTGCTTGACCTGTCCGGGCTCGAAGGGCTCGATCATGCCCTGCGCCGCCCTGCGGCGAATCCATGCGTCCGACTTGATGCTCATGCCTGCTCCCGAATGCCAATGTGCGGCGCCTGTGGCCACCTGCGCCTGGTCACAGCGTCGACGGCGGCCCGCGCGAGGGCCGGAAGTGTAGCGGCCCGGCGTGCGCAGGGCACGCCGGGCCGCGAGTTGGCAGTGATGTAGTCGGGCCTCAGGGCGACGCAGGCGCAGCAGCCGCAGGCGTCTGCGGTCGCCAGCCGCTGCCGATGTGTCGATCGAGGAAGGTCAGCAACGCGTTGTGGAACTTGAGCTTGTTGTCCACCGAGTAATAGCCGTGGCCCTCGCCGCGGAAGTACAGCGATTCAACCGGCACGCCTGCAGTCTTCAGCGCGGCTTCCATCAGCTCGGTGTGCTGGATCGGTGCACGGCGGTCGTTCTCGCCTGCAGCGAGGAAGACCGGCGCCTTGATGCGACTCGCCAGATGCACCGGAGAGTGCTCGCGCAACCCCTCCTCACCCAGCGCTTCACGAAGATAGTTGCGGCCCCACTTGACCTGCTGGACATCGCCGCGCCGGTGCATGAGTTCAAGGTCGTACACACCGACATCGCCTGCCGCGCAGGCATACAGGTCGGGCTCCTTCGCCGCACCCATCAGGCTGGCATAGCCGCCATAGCTCGCGCCGTAGATACAGATCCGGCCGGCCGTAGCGATGCCCCGTTCGATCGCCCAGCGGGTTGCATCGGTCAGGTCATCCTGCATCGCCTGCCCCCACTGTCTATAGCCGGCACGCACGAACGCGCTGCCGAAACCGCCCGAGCCGCGGAAATTGACCTGCAGCACGGCATAGCCTCGAGTCGCCATCGCCTGCACCGTTGGATCGAAACCCCAGGTGTCCTGGATATCGAACGGTCCGCCGTGGGGGTGGACGACGAGCGGCAGATTCTTCTCGCCAACGCCGACGGGCAGGGTCAACAGGGCGTCCAGCTGCAGCCCGTCGCGCGCTTCGATCTGCACGGCACGGGTGCTGCCCATCTGCTCGGGCTCGAGTGCGCGCCCACGGCTGCCGAGGTGGCGGACATGCTTGGTTTCGATGTCGTACAGAAAGTACTCGCCGGGATTGCGATCACTGAAGACGAACACGATCGCCTTGCTGCCATCGGAGGTCGCTGAAGTCACCGCCACGTTGTAGCCCTGGAAAGCGGCTGCCAGGCTTCTGTAGGGGCGGGCGTCGGGATGATCGGGCTCGAAAAAGTGCATCGTCAGCTGTGGTTCGCGGACGTAGACACCGATCACAGCCCTGCGATCCAGCGTTCTGATGGGACCGGCTGGATCCCTGCGCTGATGACGATAGATCTCGGTGCGCTCGCCGCTGGCGATGTCCATGCGCTCGATCGCATCCGGCCCTTCGGAGCGCGAGACCTGCAGGTAGGCGCTGTTTCCGTCTGTGCTGAAGCCCAAAGCATGGGCCCGCTGACCGCTCGTGTCCTGTGCGTTCACAAGACTCCACTCACCGCCCTCCGCCGGACGGTGGTACAGCTCGACCGAATTCTCGGTGGTGACGCCTTGGGCAAATCGCAGGTTGCCGAGCGCATCGGTGAGGAAATCCGCACGGGTGACGGGAGAGGTCGTCAGCTTCGATCTCCGCCCATTGCGCGTATCCAGCCGCTCGATGCTGGCGAAGCTGCTTGATCGGGTCGCCCACGGCTCGATCTGCACCAAAGCTTGCCGATCCTCGCCCGGAAGCAGATCGATGGGGGACGCCCAGACGCTCTCGTTGTCACGAATCCTGATCAGGCTTCCCACGCGGCCGTCGCTGGCGCGGTAGCCCACGAGGGGCGTGGACTGCTTTCCATCGACATTCACCGCGAACAGCTCGCCGGTCGGAATCGGCGCGATCTCGCCCTGCAAGCGCTGCGCGGCCGAGATCAGCAGACGCTCGTTGCTGGCCCACCAGAAATCCGCGACTTCGAGTTCCGTGCCTGCATAGAAGTGGCCCTTCTTCTGGAGCGTTTCGGTGTCGAGCATGAATAAGGCACTGCCACGCTCGACCGGCATGTTGGCCGCAAGATGCTTGCCGTCCGGGGAAATCTTGATGTCGAAGAACGCGTCGCGCTCGACAAAGTGCTCGATCGCCGGCGGCGCGGCCGCTGCGCTGACCGCCGGCGTCTCGCCGGCAGCGAGCATGGGAAACAGCAAGGCGCACGCCACCAGCCAGGGAGCGCGCGGAACGATAGTCGACATGGATTGAACCTCGGAAGGAGAAGGCAGGTATGGAAAGCAGCGACCTCGGCGGCTGAACTTGGCGCGGCGAGACCTGCGAAGGGTGCCAGCAAGAATGGGACTTGCAAAGACCAATGTCTGCGCCGCCTTGTCGCGGCGGCTGCGGACATTGGACTCGACAGTGTGTCGAGCACGCATCCGGGCTCAGTTGACACAAGTGCCCCAAAGCCCGATGGCCGCTTCGGCGGTCGGCTGACACACTTGCGCGCTATCTCCTACTGTCGAGGACAGCGCAATGCAGCAGCCACGCACCGCTCTTGTCACCGGTTCAACCAGCGGCATCGGCCTGGCCGTCGCCGAAGCCCTCGCCGCCGAGGGCTGTCGAATCATGCTGAACGGCCTCGGCACGCCGGAGCAGATCGAGGCGGCGCGCGCCAAGCTTGCCGCACACGGCGTTGAGGTCGACTTCCACGGGGCTGACCTTGCCAGCGCGGCCGGCGTTGAAGACCTGGTCCGGGCCACCGAAGCACGCTTCGGCGGAGTCGACATTCTGGTGAACAATGCCGGCATCCAGCACACCGCGCGGATCGAGGATTTTCCGGCCGAGCGCTGGGACGCGATCCTCGCCATCAATCTGTCTGCCGCCTTCCATGCCCTGCGCTGCGCCCTGCCCGGCATGCAGGCGCGCGGCTTCGGCCGGATCATCAATATCGCCTCGGTGCACGGGCAGGTGGGCTCGGTCGACAAGTCGGCCTATGTTGCCGCCAAGCACGGCGTGATCGGGCTGACCAAGGTCGCGGCACTGGAAAACGCCGAGGCCAACATCACCTGCAATGCGATCTGTCCGGGTTGGGTGCTGACCCCGCTGGTGCAGAAGCAGATCGATGCCCGCGCAGCACGCGATGGCCTCGACAACGCCGCCGCCGAACGCGCCCTGCTGGCCGAAAAGCAGCCGAGCCTTCGCTTCACCCGGCCGGAGGACATCGGCGGCGCAGTGGTGTTCCTGTGCAGCCGGGCGGCGGACAACATCACCGGCAGCGAAATCACCTTGGACGGTGGTTGGACGGCGCGCTGAGCGTTGGTTGATTCGGGATTCGGGATTGGATCGCGCATCGTGGAGCCTTGCTCGACCAGATCGAGAGCCGCCTCAGCCGCGGGATTCTCGACGGTGAGCCGCTGGATCTGATTCGACTCGTCGGCGCGCGCTGAATGCAGGTGTCGCGAGCGCGATCGTCGAGGCTCGAAACCGCGACGGCCGTTCGCTCAGGGCGAGTTGATGCCGAGCCCCGGGATGCTGCCGATCCGCTCGGCGTCGAATCCTGCCAGCTCGGCGAATCTGCGTCCGCGCTCGGCGTAGTCGCGGAACTCGCCAAAGCTGGGCGCACCGGGCGACAGCAGCACCACGCCGCGGTCCACGTTCGCGCTGGCAGCGGTGTCGGCTGTGGCATCCAGCGCAAGCTCGGCCGCGCTCACGGCGCTGGGCAGGTCGTTCGCCTCGATCAGCTCGAAGCCAGCTTCGCCCAAGCCGCGCAGCGCTGTGGCGATGCGCGGACCGTTGGCGCCCAGGCAAACGATGACGGCAGGTGCGTGATCGCGCATCGCGGCGACGAACTCCGACCAGTCCAGCCCGCGCTCGAAACCGCCAAGCAGAATCGCCACGCGTCGCTCGCGATAGTGCGCGAGCGCAGCCAGGCTGGCATGCGGCGTGGTGCTGATGCTGTCGTTGACGTAGAGCCGCCCCGCGCGTTCACCCAGCGGCTGCAGGCGATGCGGCAAGGCGCGGAAGTTTTGCGCATGAGCGGCCAGCGCGACGGCATCGATGCCCAGCGCGTCGATCGCAGTCAGCGCTGCACACAGGTTGCCAGCGTTGTGGGCGCCGGGCAGCGGCAAAGCCGCGGCCGACAGCACGCGCAGCTCGCCGCGGCAGATCCAGCGCTCCGCGCCCTCGCCGCTCACATGCCAGCCCTCAACTGTCCCGAACCAGCGCGTTGAAGGTCGGCCGGCGAACCGCTGCGCCAGCCGCGCATCCTGCGCATTCAGCACCGCGAGACCGGGCTCGACGCGCTCGACCAGGGCGCATTTGTCGTCGTAATAGCGCTGTTCCGTGCCATGCCAATCGAGGTGTTCGGGATACAGGTTCAACAGCACCGCCACCGCAGGCCGCAGCGCATCGGCGGTCTGGTAGCTGGACAGCTCGATCACGTAGAACTCAGGCGCCGGTTGCTCAAGCAGCTCAAGCAGCGGCAGGCCGATATTGCCGGCCAGGGCCACGCGGCGGCCGTCGGCGCGCAGCAGATGCGCGATCAGCGCCGTGGTGGTGCTCTTGCCTTTGCTGCCGGTGATGCAGACCACAGACACCTGCGGGTCACGCGCCTGGCGCTCGGCGAACCACAGCGCCGTGCCCGAAGTGAAGCGCAGGCCGGCAGCCAGGGCTTCAGGCGCCGGGCTGCGATACGGGCTGATGCCGGGTGATTTCACCACCCAATCGAAACGCGTCAACGTCTGCACTTCCGGCGCGGCCGTTTCGATATCGATCGCGTCACCGAAGGCGCTGCGCGCAGCGCTCGCCTCATCCGGGCTGCAGATCAGGCTGAAACGCTGTGCGGGCAGCGCGCGGCGCAGCGCATGCAGCGCCGCCGCGCCCTCGCGGCCATAGCCCCAGACCGCGACGCGCGCACCTTCAAGCGCTGAAATGCGCACGCAGCTTCCCGGCCAGCTCGAACGGAATGCCGTGCGCACCGGCCGGCTGCAGCTGGTCCTCCAGCGTGAGGCCAGACGCATCCAGCTGCGGCAGGATCTCGTCGCGAAAGCGTGCGACCAGGGCGTCTTCACGCCAGGCCGGACTGTTCGCCAGATGCGCGAATGCCGCGCGCGATTCGATCGCCTCGCCGACGCATTCGAACGGCTTGTGGTCGCGGTACTCGATCAGCGCATCGAAGCCGGCGGCAAGCTGCGGCTCATCCAGCAGGTTGCGGCCGAAGATCGACACCAGGCGAGGTTTCGGCATGAACGGCGCCAAGGCCAGAAACACGAAGTGGCACTTCGGGCACACCCCGCACCAACGCTCGGCCGGGCGCTCGCCGAGCAGATGGAAATTGCGGTTGCAGCTGCTGAAGTGGCGGTCGTAGCCGTCGATACGCGCGAACTGGCGCGCGATCGCAAGCTCGGACCACGGCCGCAGCAGCGAGTAGTAGTTGAGGTCTGCCGCCACTTCCGCACGCAGCAGGGCGGCGAAATCGTGCTCGAACTGCCAGCCCTTGCTCCACTGGTGATTGACCTCGCCGCTGCCCTCGATGGTGCTGCCGTAGCTGGCCGAACGCTCGTTCGAGAACACCACCTGGTCGCAGTCGCGCAGCAGCGCGACAAGCGCCAGCACGGCAGAGTTGATCGCGGTCACCGGGATATGCCCGTTGTAGGCGCCCTGGCGATTGAACTCGAACAGCTCGGGCGCGATCGCGCGCTCGATCTTGAGGCCCGGCAGGCCGGTGCGCTCCGCGCAGGCGGCGATCAGCTGCGAGCTGCCGATCCAGGCCAACTGCTGGTCGACGCCCAGCGCGCGCAAGGACTCGATCGAAACCAGTGAATCCTTGCCGCCGCCGATCGCCACCAGCGCCTGCCGGCGCAGGCCGAGCACAGGTGCAGCCACCGGCGACGGCCCGGGCACCGGAAAGTTCAGCCGCACAGCAAGATCGATCCGGTTGCGGTAGGCGAACTCGCCCAAGCCGAGTCGATACACCTCGCCAAGCAGGCCACGCGCAGCCAGGCCCGGCTGGCTCGACTCGAACACGATCTCCGCCGGCACCGCGGCCTTGTAATAGCTGACGCCAGCGATCCAGTGCAGGAGATCCAACGCACGCCCCACCGCCACTGCGCGTGCGCCATCCAGCACGAACGGTGCCCCGGGGATGCGCAGGCGCTCGATCAGCACCGGGCCATCGTCGAAGCGGTATTCCAGCGCGACCTCGCCGGTCTGCGTATCCAGGCGGCTGGCGACGAAGCGGAAGCTCCGGATCGCATCGCGATCGAAAATCCACTCAGTCATCCAACAGCTCCTCGCTCGGCAGGGGCCGCAGATTGTAGGTGTTGGCCATCACCGCGCCATAGGCACCGGTGGTGGCGATCAGGGCGACATCGCCTTCTGCGGTTGCATCCGGCAGCCGGCGACGCCGGCCCAGCACGTCACCGGACTCGCAGATCGGGCCAACCACATCGGCCGGCGCACCCGGCGGCGCATCGAGCCGCGACAGGTTGACGATCTCGTGGAAGGCGCCGTAAAGCGCCGGCCGCAACAGCGCATTCATGCCGGCCGCAAGCCCGACCCGGCGCACGCCGGATTTCTCGACCACCTGGGTCACCCGCGCCAGCAGCACGCCGGCCTCAGCCACCAGATAGCGGCCGGGCTCGATCCACAGCGCGTACTGCGGATACGCGGCCTTGAGCTCGGCGAGCGCCGCGGCATAGCCGGCCAGATCGAAGTCCGGCGCGTCGGGCTCGTAGGGCGCGCCGAGGCCGCCGCCGACATCGATGCTCTCGATGCTGCCGAGCTGCTCAGCAATCGAGGCCAGATGCGCATACACGGTGCGCCAGTGGCTGGGCTCGAACACGCCGCTGCCGATGTGTGCATGCAAGCCGGTGACGCGCGCGCCGGCCTCCTTGGCGGCCAACATGAAGTCGGCCACCGCGCTGGCGGGCAGGCCGAACTTGGCGCTCTTGCCGCCGGTGCGCACCTTCTCGTGATGACCGCTGCCGAAGCCCGGATCGATCCGCAGCACCAGATCGAGGCCGCTGAACAGCACCGGCCACTGTCGCAGCGGATACGGGCTGTCCAGGGTGATGCGCACACCGAGTTCGCGCGCGCGGGCGTACTCGGCCTGCGCCGCGAAGCTGGGCGTGAACAGCACCCGCGCCGGTTCCAGCCCCGGCACCGCGGCGAACACATGATCGAGTTCACCGGCCGAAACGCATTCGAGCCCGAAGCCCTCGGCGGCCAGCAGGCGCAGGATCGCCGGGTGCGGGTTGGCCTTGATCGCGTAGTAGCGCCGATCGACGCAGGCGATCGCGGCCAGATCGCGCGCGCGCTGGCGCACGGTCGGCAGGTGGTAGACGTAGCACGGCGATTCGCCGGCGGTCTGAACCAATTCGGCCGCGCGAGCCCGCCACCACGGCGGCGTGCGTCGCGCAGCGCCACCGTTGAGCTCGATCCAGCTGGGGCCGAATACGGCGGTCTCATCGACCGGCATCGCGGTGCTGGCGATCAGCATCGCGTGCAGCTTGGGCAGCAGGCCTTCGGCCACGGCCTCGTCGACCACGAAGGTCAGGTTCAGATCGTTCGAGCTCTGCGAGATCAGGTGCACGCGCTCGCGGCCGAATTCGGCCAGCACGTCCGAGAGTTTGTGCAGCAGCGAGCGCATGCCGCGGCCGACCAGGGTGATCGCCGCGCAGGGCGCGATCACCTTGACCCGGCAGAACGGTTCGAGGTCGGCGCACAGCGCGTCCAGCACATTGGAGTTGACCAGGTTCTCGGACGGGTCCAGCGACACGGTGACGTTGGATTCGGCCGAGCCAATCAGATCGACCGACAGCCCGTGCGCGCGGAAACGCTCGAACACATCGGCCAGAAAACCGACCTGCTGCCACATGCCGATCGACTCCATCGACACCAGCACGATGCCCTTGCGCGAGGAGATCGCTTTGACCCCCGGCGGTGCGTCGGCGGCGACCGCACCGATCAGGGTGCCGGGGAACTCCGGCCGCTCGGTGTCGCGCACCCACAGCGGCACGCGGCGCTCGCGGCAGGGGCCGATGCAGCGCGGATGCAGCACCTTGGCACCGGTGGTGGCGATCTCCTGCGCCTCTTCATAGTCCAGCCGCGAGAGCAGGCGCGCCTGTGGCACCTGGCGCGGATTGGCGCTGAACATGCCCGGCACATCGGTCCAGATCTCCACCCGCGCCGCTTTCAGCAGCGCGCCGAAATACGCCGCCGAGGTGTCCGAGCCGCCGCGGCCCAGAATGGCCGTGCGGCCCTGCGCATCGCGGGCGATGAAGCCCTGGGTGATCAGCAGCCGGCCCTGACACTCGAAGCGCTGGGCAAAGCCTGCGTCGCCGTCGGTGTGGCAGTTGACCGCCAGATGCCGCGCCCACTCGCTCTGATGCGGCAGCTCGATCGCTCGCAGATGCTCGCGTGCATCCACCCACTGCAAGGGCACGCCCTGCGACTGCAGATAGGCCGCACCCAGCGCGCTCGACATCAGTTCGCCCAGCGCCAGCAGCTCGGCCTGCCAGGGGATCGCTGCACTGGCCGCGCGCGGGTCGTTCAGCAGTTGCTGCAGTTCGGCGAAGCGCACACCCAGCACGGCATCCGCATCGAGGTCGAGTTCGGCGGCGAACACGCGATGCCGTTGAACAATCGCCTCGCCTCCCGCCTGCTGGGCGGACGCGTCACCGGCGGCATCGATCAGCGCCTGCAGCGCATTGGTGATGCCCGACACCGCCGACACCACCACCAGCACCGGGCCGCCCTCGCCATGGCGCGCACTGGCGAGCGCACCGATGGTGTCCCAGCGACTGCGTTTCGACACGCTGGTACCGCCGAATTTCAGCACCGACCAGGCTGTGGTCGGGGCGGGCGTCGGGTGGCGGGCGGGGTCGAAAGCGGAAGCGGACACGTGCATCTCCAGTCGGTCAGTTGAGCGCGATGTGGCGGATAGCAGCCCATCACAGCCGCCACGGGGCGCGGCGGCGGCGCAGCATGACAAGCCGCTCACGCCAACGCCACACGGCACGATCAGATATGGCGCGACAGCATGCGTACTGCCGCCGCGGTCGAATTGACGGGGCGCCCGAATTGCGGCCCAATCGAGGGTCATGCTCCGGGGGGAGCGCACCAACCTGTACAGGTTTTCCGCATGTCGATCTCACGTCCGGCGCTGCTGTGCGCCTTGCTCGCCGCCCTGCTGCCGGCCGCCGCCGATGCCAGCCTGATCCACCGCGACCAGCTCGATGCCGCGCGTCAACGCGGGCTGGAAGTGGTCGAGGACTACGGCGCGGTGCTGTGGATGCGGCCTGTATCGAACTCGCTCGCCGACACCGGTGTGAATGCGCTTGAACTCGCCGGCCGTCGCTTCGATCCGGCCAGCGAGATGCGCGCCAACGCCTCGGTCTACGGCAGCGGCCCTGCGCTGCGTCTGGTCCAGTTCGATGCGCCCGCGCGGCCGGAGTGGCTGGATCAACTCAAGGCGGCAGGCATCCAGCCGCTGCAGTACATCGAGCCCTTCGCCTACGTGGTCTGGGCCACTGCCCCCGCCCTGCAGGGGGCGGCGCGGGCACAGTCGAACCTGCGCTTTGCAGGCGATTTCCTGCCCGAGTACAAGACCGCGACGGCGGCCGCTGGCATCCAGCGCGGCGAGCTGGAGTGGCAGCTGATGCTCTACCGCGGTGCCCGCGTCGACCTCGGCCAACTTCTGGCCAGTGGCGCCCAGCTGATGGAACGTGCCGACAGCGATGCGCAGTTCGAAATCGCCCGCGTGCGGGTGGCCGATGCCGCCAGCATCGAGCGTCTGAGCCGGATCCCCGGCGTGTACGCGATCCAGCCGGTGCCGCGCGATGGCGGCCTGCGCGGCGAGCTGCAGCAGCAGATCAGCGCCAACAATCTGGGCAGTAGCGGCCTGCCGGTGCCCGGTTATCGCGCCTGGCTGAGCGCGCGCGGTGTCTCCGGTGCTGGCGTCACCATCGCCAATGTCGATGGCGGCATCTTCGATACCCACCCGGATCTGGTCGGCCGCATGCTGCCCTGCACGGGCGACACCTGCGGCGGTGCGGCCACCGATGCCCACGGCACCCACACCGCCGCAATCATGGCCGGCGACGGTGCCTCCGGCGTGCTCGATGACAACGGCTTTCTGCGTGGCCTGGGCATCGCGCCCGGCGCGCATCTGGTTGAACAAGTCTACGAGCCGCACTTTAGACAGGCCGGCGGCATGCTGAAGCTGATGCGGCAGTCCTACGACAACGGTGCCCAGCTGTCCGGCAACAGCTGGGGCCCGGCGGGCTCGCCGCGCGGCTATGACGCCGACACCCGCCAGGTCGATGTCGGCAGCCGCGATGTGAATCCGGCTATGGCCGGCGACCAGGCGCTCACCTATGTGCTGTCGATCATGAACGGCAACGGCGGCACCAGCAGCCAGGGCTCGCCGGACGAAGCCAAGAACGTGATCACGGTCGGCTCCACCAAGGCGCAGCTCGCCAGCGGCGCGGTCGATGCCAACTTCAATGACCTCTCCAGCAACAGCGGACATGGTCCGGCGCTGGACGGCCGCCGCATTCCGCACCTGGTGGCGCCCGGCTGTCGAGTTGACTCGGCCGCCAGCGCCAGCGGTTACAGCCTGCTCTGCGGCACCAGCATGGCCAGCCCACAGGTCTCCGGCGCGGTGGCCGTGTTCATCGAGCGGTTCCGCAACGCCTACGGCAGCCGCACGCCGAGCGCAGCGCTGAGCAAGGCGGCCCTGGTCGCCGCCACCCAGAGCCTGGTGGGCTTCCGCGATGCCGACAACGGCGTGCTCGGCCAGCGCCCGGACAGCAAGCAGGGCTGGGGCCGGCTGCGCACCGACTGGCTGCTGGCCCCAGCCGCGCCGGCGCTGTATTTCGACCAGTTCGAAGTCGGCGCCAACACCGGCGACCTGCCGCCGACCGTGGTCTTCGATGCCACCGGCGAACGCTGGGATCTGGCGCTGTCGCCGGTCGATCCCGCATTGCCGATGACCCTGGTGCTGACCTGGACTGACGCGCCTGGCCACGGCCTGGGCGGCAACACCCCGGCCTGGAACAACAATCTCGATCTGGTGGTCGAGGCGGCGGGTGACCGCTACCTCGGCAATGTGCTCGACGCCAGCGGCTTCAGCGCCACCGGAGGCAGCGCCGATGCCCGCAACAACATTGAAGTGGTGGTGCTGCCTGCGGCGGTCGCTGCCGGCGGCGTCACGATCGAGGTCATCGCTGCAGCCTTGAACTCTGACGCGCTCCCCAACCGCCCAGGCGCGACGGACCAGGACTTCGCCCTGGCCTGCGTCAACTGCATCAGCGGCAGCACCTTCGGCCTGCAGGCCGGCAGCACCCGCGTGCAGGCCTGCGGCCCGGCCACCGAAACCGTCAGCCTGAGCCTGGCTGCGATCGGCGACTACGTCGGCAACGCCAACCTGAGCATCGATGCCTTGGCCGGCATGACCAGCAGCTTCAGCCCAGCCACCGTCAGCGTGCCCGGCAACAGCACCCTGTCGCTGGACATCGTCAACCCGGCCGAGGGCAGCCATCCGCTGCAGGTCCGCGCCAATGATGGCGACATCGAGAAGGGCCTGGGCATCGTGCTGGACTACAGCGCCAGCCTGCCCGGCACCAGCAATCTCAGCTGGCCCTCGGCAGAGCTTGAGGGCATCGGCCTGCGGCCGACCCTGAGCTGGACCGCAGCCGCCAACGCGGCCACCCGCTACCGCGTGGAAGTGGCCACCGATGCAAACTTCCAAACCGTGGTGTTCGAGCTCGATACCGGGGAAACCCAGCTGCGCCTGCCGACCGCGCTGGCCGGCAATACCCGGTACTGGTGGCGGGTGACCCCCAGCAACTTCTGTGGCGATGCGCCAAGTACAGGCCCGCGCAGCTTCCGCACCGCCGAACAGACCTGCAGCACCGTCGCGGCCAGCGGCCTGCCGCTGCCGATCGGTCCGAACGCTGGCATGCAGACCAACTCGTCGGTCGCGATCGCACTGCCTGGCCTGGTGCAGACGGTGTCGCTGCCCAGCGTGGTGGGCACGCACACATACCTGGGCGACCTCAGCGCCAGCCTGCTCGCGCCGGATGGCACCGCCGTGGGTTTCTGGAGCGCGGTCTGCGGCGCTGCCGACAACTTCAATTTCGGCTTCGACGATGCGGCGACCACCCCGTTCAGCGGCATGGTCTGTCCGGCCACCGGCGGATTGAGCTATCGGCCTGCCGCAGCATTCAGCGCGCTTGCGGGCAGGCCTGCCACCGGCAACTGGACCCTGCGCATCACCGACAACGGTGCTGGCGACAGCGGCAATCTGACTGCCTGGAGCCTGCGCGTATGCACCGTGGATGGCATCGAGACCAATGCCGAGGCGCTGTTCGCGAACGGCTTCGAGAACTGATGCGCTGCCCGCTGATCCAGGTCGACGTGTTCGGTTGCCGCCCGTTCGGCGGCAACCCGGTGGCGGTGATTTTTGTTGCCGATCCGCAGGCACTCGATGCGGTGGCGATGCAGCGCATCGCCCACTGGACCAACCTGTCCGAAACCACCTTCGTGCTGCCGCCGAGCGCGCCAGGGGCGAGTTATCGCCTGCGCATCTTTACCCCGCGCCAGGAGCTGCCCTTCGCCGGCCATCCCAGCATCGGCAGTGCGCATGCGGTGCTCGAATCCGGCTGGGCGCAGGCGGATGCCGATGGCCGCCTGCTGCAGGAGTGCGCTGCCGGCCTGCTGCCGCTGCGCGTCGAAGGCGAAGGCGAATCGCGACGCCTGTTCGTGCGGCTGCCGGCCCCCGAACAGGCACCGCTCAGCGCCGAGGCCCAGGCCACACTCGAACGCGCACTGGATGCACCGATCACTGCCGCCGCAGCTGTGAATGTGGGCCCGGTCTGGATCGTGGCCGGGCTGGCGAATGGCGCGGCCGTGCGTGCACTGCAGCCGGACCTGAGCGCGCTGGCCCAGCTCAGCCTGGCGACCGGCGCAGTGGGCATCAGCGTGTACGGCCCGGATGAAACCGGCGAAGCCGATCTGGTGGTGCGCAGCTTCGTGCCCGCCGACGGCATTCCCGAAGACCCCGTCTGCGGCAGCGGCAATGGCGCCATCGGCGCCTATCTGCAGGCGCGCGACAGCCTGCCGGGCCGGCGCTACGTCGTAAGCCAGGGCCGCGAATGCGGCCACGATGGCCGGGTCGAAGTCGAGCTGGATGCCGATGATCGGCTGTGGATCGGCGGCCAGGCGCGCACCTGCATTCGGGGTGAGATCGAGCTCTAGCGGCTGCCACGCCTTCAGCGGCGACTTGCCGCCGCGGCGCGAATCGGTTCCGATGGCGGCTGTCCTGTCGGGAGCCACCCATGTCCGTTGTCGAAGTCCGTCACCCGCTGATCCAGCACAAGCTCGGCCTGCTGCGCGAGGCCCACATCAGCACGCGCGAGTTCCGCACCCTGGCCGGCGAGATCGCCTCGCTGCTGACCTATGAGGCGACCAAGGACCTCGAGACCGAGGACGAAGTGATCGAGTGCTGGTCCGGCCCGGTCACCGTCCAGCGCATCAAGGGCAAGAAGATCACCATCGTGCCGATCCTGCGCGCGGGCCTTGGCATGCTGCCGGGCGTGCTGGAGCTGATCCCGGCGGCGCGGGTCAGCGTGGTCGGCATCGCCCGCGATGAAGACAGCCTGCGTCCGGTCACCTACTACGAAAAGCTGTCCAGCCACATGGACGAGCGCACCGCCCTGATCGTCGATCCGATGCTGGCCACCGGCGGCACCCTGATCGCCACCATCGAGCTGCTGAAAGACGCCGGCTGCAAGCGCATCAAGGGCCTGTTCCTGGTGGCCGCGCCGGAAGGGCTGCAGCGGCTGGCCGACACCCATCCGGACGTCGAGCTCTACACGGCCTCGATCGATCAGAGGCTGAACCAGCACGGCTACATCCTGCCGGGCTTGGGTGATGCCGGTGACAAGATCTTCGGCACCAAATAGCCCCCGCTGCTGCGACGGATCGCGCTGGCCAGAGTCTTGCTTGGAGGGCCTAACGCTCACTTCGGGGTTCCAATGACCGTATTCAGCTCACCGGCCGAACCTCTCGCTGACGAAGCGCTGCAGGGTGGGCTGCGCCTCGACGGCCAGGACCTGTTCCGCGATCTGGTCGAAACCTTGCCGGTGGCGCTGTACCGGATCGATGCCAGCGGCGCGCTGACCTATGCCAATCCGGCGATGCTGGCCCTGCTGGGCCTGAGCCTGGAAAACGCGATCGGCCTGCGCGCGGGCGACGTGTATCCGCCCGAGCTGGCAGTCGCCTACGCCGCCGACGACCTGCGGGTGATGCAGGACCGGCGACGGATTACCCGCATCGAAGACCACCGCGTACCCAGCACCGGTGAGTTGCGCCAGGTCTGGGTGAGCAAGCTGCCGGTGCTGGATGCCGACGGCCGCGTCGTCGGCCTGCAGGGCGCGTTCGAAGACCTGACCGAACAGATGCGCAGCCTGGACGAGTTCCGACTGGCCGCAGCCGTGCTCGATTCAGCTCAGCAGGCGGTGATGATCACCGACCTCGACGGCCGCATCCTGCGCGTCAACCCGGCCTTCGAAGCCATCACCGGCTATGCCGCGAAGGACGCGCTGGGCCAAACCCCGCGCATGCTTTCGTCCGGGCAACAGGCCGGGGATTTCTACGAGCGCCTGCGGGCCAGCCTGAAGGAAGTCGGGCATTGGCAGGGCGAGCTGGTCAACCGGCGCCGCGACGGCAATCTGTACACCCAGCACATGACCATCTCGACGGTGCGTAACAGCGCCGGTGTGCCCAGCCACTACGTGGCGATGTTCCTCGATGTCAGCGAGGCCAAGGCGGCCGAGCAGCGGATCCAGCATCTGGCCCAGCACGACGCCTTGACCGGTCTTCCAAACCGCCTGCTGCTGATCGACCGCCTGCAGCAGGCGCTTTCGCAGGCCGTTCGCAGCGGCCGCAGCGTGGCGGTGCTGTTCATCGATCTCGATCACTTCAAGCACGTCAACGACGCCCACGGCCACCACGTCGGCGATCTGCTGCTGAAGCAGGCCGCACAGCGCATCGTGCGCGCGCTGCGCGACAGCGACACGGTGTCGCGCCAGGGCGGCGACGAGTTCATCGCTTTGCTCAACGAACTCAACAATGCCGAAGACGCGTCGCCGGTCTGCCACAACCTGCTGCGCGCGCTGGCGCTGCCGTTCGAGGTCGAAGGCCTCAGCCTGCACCTCTCGGCCAGCATAGGTGTGGCGAGCTTCCCCTGCGACGGCAGCGACATCGAAACCCTGCTGCGCTGCGCCGACATGGCGATGTACGAGGCCAAGGCGGCCGGCCGCAACCGCGCGCAGTTCTTCCGCGCCGAGTTGGAATCGCGGGCGCGCCGCCACGCAGAGCTGGAGGGTGAGCTGCGCCAGGCGCTGCGCCGACGCGAGCTGTTCATCGAGCTGCAGCCGCAGGTGCGGGTCGGCAGCGGTGAGCTGACCTGCCTGGAAGCCCTGGTGCGCTGGCAGCACCCGGAGCGCGGCCGGATTCCGCCGCTGGACTTCATCCCCTTCGCCGAGGCCAACCGGCTGATCCTGCCCCTGGGCCGGGAAGTGCTGCGCCTGTCCTGCGAGGCGCGGGCGCGTTTGAAATCCGTTCTACCGGACAACGTACCGATCGCGGTCAATGTGTCGGCCCTGCAGCTGACCGACCCGCAATTTCTGAGCAGCTTCGCCGACGAAATCGACCGTCATGCGCTGAGCGGCCACCACATCGAGCTTGAGATCACCGAACGCGCTCTGATCGCCGACCTCGACACCACCCGCGACCTGCTGCAGCAGCTGCGCGTGCTGGGGGTGCGCGTCGCGATCGATGACTTCGGCACCGGGTACTCGAACCTCGCGGTGCTGCACCGGCTGCCGCTGAGCCGGCTGAAAATCGACCGCAGCTTCATCGAAGACATCGACACCCGCCTGAGCGCGCAGGAAATCTGTCGCGCGATCTGCGCCCTGGCCGGCAGCCTTGATCTCAAGGTGGTGGCAGAAGGCGTCGAAACCGCGCCCCAGCTTGAACTCGTCGGGGCAATGGGCTGCGACAGCAGTTAAGGCTATCTGATCGCACGACCGATGCCGATGAACCAACTGCTGGACTGGCTGAAGACCCGAGCGCGCAAGCCGCCAGCCGGCGGCCGCGGCTGAAACGGCCACGCCGCGGGCTGCGCCGGTGCTGCCGCACCGCGCTCAGCTGTCGACGCGCTTGCCGCCTCCGCCGAAGCCCGAAACAGCGATCAGGATCGCCCCGAGCACGATCGCCGAATCGGCGATGTTGAACGCCGGCCAGTGATGCGTTTTGTAGTAGACGTCGATGAAGTCGACCACGTAGCCGAAGCGCAGGCGATCAACCAGATTGCCGATCGCGCCGCCGATCACCAGTGCGAACGGCAGCGCCTGTCGCCAGTCGGCCCGCGGCAGGCGCGCCAGCCACCATGTCAGCAGGGCGCTTATGCCGATCGCCAGCCCACTGAACAACCATTTCTGCCAGCCGCCGGCATTGCCGAGAAAGCTGAAGGCCGCGCCGTAGTTGTACAGCAGGGTCCAGTTGAGCCAGCCGTCGATCACCGGCACCGGCTGGTTGTACTGCAGGTGATCGAGCGCGATCTGCTTGGTCCACAGATCGAGCGCGATCACCACCGTCGACAGCAGCAGCCAGATCAGGGCGCTGTGCTTCAGCGCCGGGGTGTGAGCTGAACCCGCCATCAGAAGAACAATCGCTGTTCGCCGACGCCGTCGACATTGTCGACACAGCGTCCGCACAGCTCCGGATGTTCGGCGTGCTGGCCGACATCGTCGCGGTAGTGCCAGCAGCGCACGCACTTCGCGGCCGAGCTCGCCGCCGCCTCGACCCACACCGGCTGGCCCTCGACCTTGGCCAGTGCACCGCCCAGCGTCGATGCGGGTTCGCCCGCCAGCGGCACCAGACTCAGCTCGGAGGTGATGAACAGGAAACGCAGCTCGGCCTGCAGCGCGGCGAGCTTGGCGCCCAGGCCCGTCGCGGTGTCGATATGCACCGCCGCCCGCGCCTGCAGTGAGGCGCCGATCGCGCCCTGCTTGCGCATCGGTTCCAGCTGGGCCGACAGCGCCGCGCGGATCGCCAGCAGGGCGTCGAAATCGTCTTCGCCCAGCACCGAATCGGCCGGCAGCGGAGCCAGACCGGTGTGCCAGGTTTCAAACAGCACCGACTCACCGCGCGTGCCCGGCATCGCCTGCCAGATCTCCTCGGCGGTGAAGCTCAGGATCGGCGCGATCCAGCGCACCATCGCCTCGAGAATGTGGAACATCGCGGTCTGCGCCGAGCGCCGGCCGCGGCTGGCCTCGGGCATGGTGTAGAGACGATCCTTGGTGACATCCAGGTAGACCGCACCGAGCTCGTTGATGCAGAACTGCTGCACGGCCTGAACAATCTCCAGGAACTCGTAGTCGTCAAACGCCTGCAGCACGCGCTGCTGAACCGCATGTGCGGCGGCAATCGCCCAGCGGTCGAGCAGCAGCAGTTCGGCATCCGGCAGCAGATCCTTCGCGGGATCGAAACCGTCGAGATTGCCCAACAGAAACCGCGCGGTGTTGCGGATACGCCGGTAGGCATCGGTGGTGCGCTTCAGGATCTCATCCGACACCGTCATCTCGTTGCGGTAATCGGTAGAGGCCACCCACAGGCGCAGTACGTCGGCGCCGAGGCTGTCCATCACCTTCTGCGGCGCGACTACATTGCCCAGCGACTTCGACATCTTGCGGCCCTGCGCATCGACCGCGAAGCCGTGCGTCAGCACGTGGTGATAGGGCGCGGTGCCGGTCATCCCGGCCGAGGTCAGCAACGAGGAATGGAACCAGCCGCGGTGCTGGTCCGAGCCTTCGAGATACATCACCCGGTAGTTGTCGACACCCTTGGACGTGAGCTCCTCGCGCGCGCCGATCACGCAGGCGTGGGTGACGCCGGAGTCGAACCACACGTCGAGAATGTCGGTGACCTTGTCGTACTGATCGGCCTCGGCGCCGAGCAGCTCGGCCGGGTCGAGGTCGTACCAGACATCGACGCCGCCCTGCTGCACGAGATCGGCCGCGCGGCGCATGATCGCGACGCTGTCGGCGTGGATCTCGCCGCTGAGTTTGTGCACGAACAGCGCAATCGGCACGCCCCAGGTGCGCTGGCGGCTGATGCACCAGTCCGGGCGATTCTCGATCATGCCGTGGATGCGCTCCTGGCCCCATTCCGGCACCCAGCGCACCTTCGGAATCGCCGCCAGCGCGGCCGCGCGCAGGCCGGCGTTGTCCATGCTGATGAACCACTGCGGGGTAGCGCGGAAGGCGACCGGCGTCTTGTGCCGCCAGCAGTGCGGGTAGCTGTGGAACAGCTCGCCCAGCGCCAGCAGCACGCCGCGCTCGCGCAGCGCCTCGACGACGACCGCGTTCGCTTTCCAGATGAACTGGCCTTCGACCAGCGGCGTGCCCGGCAGGAACACGCCATTGCCGCCGACCGGGTTGATCTCGGCCGCGCTGTACCGCTCGGTGATGCCGTACTTGGCGCAGACCGCGAAATCCTCCTGGCCGTGGCCGGGGGCGGTGTGCACCGCGCCGGTGCCGGCATCGGTGGTGACATGGTCGCCGAGCAGCACCGGAATTTCGCGCGTTTCGATGAAGGGATGCTGGAGCTTGGAGCCTTCCAGCGCGGCGCCCTGCGCGCGGCCCAGCACCGCCGGATCGTTCAGGCCATAGCGTTTCGCGACTTCGCCGAGCAGGGCTTCGGCCACCACCACGCGGACCGGCGCATGCGTCCCGGTGCTTGCATCCACCAGCACGTAGTCAAGCTCGCCGCCCAGGCTGACCGCCAGGCTGGCCGGCAGGGTCCAGGGTGTGGTGGTCCAGATCGGGATCGCGATCGGTGCGCCGTCGGTTGCGACACCGAACACAGCGGCGATCGCGGCCTGATCAAGCGCCACGTAGGCCACATCGATCATCGGAGAAGTCTTGTCGGCGTACTCGATCTCGGCCTCGGCCAGGGCCGAGCCGCAGTCGAAGCACCAGTGCACCGGCTTCGAGCCACGCGACAGATGCCCGTTCTCGACGATCTTCGCCAAGGCCCGCAGCATGTCGGCCTCGAAGCTGAAATCCATCGTGCGGTAGGGGTTCTCCCAATCGCCAAGCACGCCGAGGCGCTTGAAGTCGCGGCGCTGCACATCGATCTGCTCGGCGGCGAACTCGCGGCACTTGGCGCGGAAGGTGCGCGCATCGACCTTCTGGCCGACCTTGCCGATCTGCTTCTCCACCGCCAGCTCGATCGGCAGGCCGTGGCAGTCCCAGCCGGGCACGTAGGGCGCATCGAAGCCCGACAGCAGCTTCGACTTCACCACCATGTCCTTGAGGATCTTGTTCACCGCGTGACCGATGTGGATCGAGCCGTTCGCATACGGCGGGCCGTCGTGCAGCACGAATCGCTTGTCGCGGCCGCGGCTCTGCGCGCGGATCTGCTGATAGCGGCCGATGGCTTCCCACTGGGCCAGCATTTCCGGCTCGCGCTTGGGCAGGTCGCCGCGCATCGCGAACGCCGTCTCCGGCAGATGGATAGTGTGTTTGTAGTCTTTGGGTTCAGAACTCACGCCGGGCTCCAGCTGGATGCGGCGCTGCCGGGGGCAGCAGGGGAAGTGCTCAGAATCTCGCGGGCCCGCGCAGCATCGCGGTCCATCTGCACAATCAGTGCGGCGAGGTCGGGAAAATTCAGCTCGTCGCGCAGTTTGGCGACGAACTCGATCGACAGGCGACGGCCGTAGAGGTCGCCGCTGAAGTCGAACATGTGGGTTTCCAGCAGCGGCTCCTTACCCTGCACCACCGGCCGCGTGCCCAGGCTGGCGACGCCGGCCAGCGGCTGATCACCGATGCCGTGCGCACGCACCGCGTACACGCCCCACAGCGCCGGCAGACAGCGGCCGAAGCGCTGGTTGGCGGTCGGATAACCGAGCGTGCGGCCGAGCTGCTTGCCGCGCACCACCCGCCCGGAGATCGCATACGGCCGACCGAGCAGGCTGGAGGCCAGCTCCAGCGCACCTGCTCCCAGCGCATCGCGGATCCGCGAGCTCGACACCCGCTCGCCATCCACGCAGGTGACGATGTCCAGTGAATGCGCCACGAAGCCGAGCTCGGCGCCCATGCGCTTGAGCAGATCGACATCACCCCCGCGGCCGCGGCCGAAGCGGAAGTCCGGGCCGACCCAGACTTCGCGCGCATTCAGGCGCTTGACCAGCACCTCGCGCACGAAATCCTCGGCGGCCATCGAGGCCAGCGCGGCGTTGAAGCGCAGCAGGCCGACGCTATCGCAGCCCTGCGCGGCAAGGCCCTCGAAGCGCGCCCGCGGCAGCTGCAGCCGCGCGGGCGGAATGGCGCGAGAGAAATGCTCGCGCGGCAGCGGCTCGAAGCTCAGCGCAATCGCATCCAGCCGCGCCGCATGCGCACGCGCCACCACTTCGGACAGCAGCGCGCGATGGCCGAGATGCAGGCCATCAAAAGCACCGATGCAGACAATGCTGCCGCGCGGGGCAAGACAGGGACCGAGCGGGTCACGGAAGAGACGGTTCATGGGGCGGGGAGTATAGCGGCGCGTCGTTGGTGCGCCGCTGGGGCTGGGGGAATCGGCAGAGGGGAAGGGAGATCGGCTTCGCATCGCCTCTCCTTTCGCTTGCCGCCACCTCGGGCTGCGCCTCGCTAGCGCCTCGCTAGCGCCTCGCTAGCGGCTCGCTAGCGGCTCGCCTTAGGCCCGCTCCTAAGCCCCTCTCCCCTGGCGCAGCAAGGCGGGTCGTTTTCAAGCTCCCGGTGGGCTCTTGAGGTCCGCCGAGCCCGAGCGAAGCGAAGGCAGCGTTGGGGAGAGGTGGACAGCACTCGCGGCGAGCATGGCACCCCTCTCCCCCGACCCCTCTCCCACAAGGGGAGAGGGGAGCAAAGCAGGCTCGCCGCAGCCCCGCTCTTGAGCCCCTCTCCCCTCGTGGGAAGCGGAGGAGAGCGCTTGTCGGCTGCCGGTGGCAGCCGACGCTCTCTGGAGCCCGAGCGAAGCGAAGGCAGGTTGGGGAGAGGGGGACAACACTCGCGGCAAGCTCTCCACCCCTCTCCCCCGACCCCACCTTCGCTTCGCTCGGGCTCGGCGGGCCTCAAGCGCCAACCGGGCGCTTGAAAGCGACCCGCTTCGCTCCGCAAGGGGAGAGGGG
>NZ_JBILJQ010000018.1:0-74317 GCF_044377145.1 Aquimonas sp. | reverse complement strand
GCGAGTGGGGAAGCGGTAGGTGGCTTGGGCGGACGCATACCGCGCAACCGCGACATCGACAGCTTGCTGCCGATCGAGGGCTGGGCGCCGATCTGCAACTGAGGCTCAGCACGGCGAGTGGGGAAGCGGTAGGTGGCTTGGGCGGACGCTTACGCCAGGCCGGGCGCGCCGACGAGCGCTTGCGGCGCGTCCGATGCGCGATACAACCGAAGTCATCCCGAAGTCATCGGGCTGGAAACCGTGTGATGAAAGCCACTCAGCCCAGCTTGCGCAGCGCCTCGATGGCCTCGTGCAGGGCTCTGGATTCTTCGTCTTCCCAGGTGCCGGTCAGACGGGCGATGTCGCCGGGCAGCGGGGGGTCGGCGTGCTCCAGGCCCAGCGCCTGATTGAGCAGGTGCAGCACGACATCGTTGATCGGCCAGCCGCGGTCGCGGGCGATACGCTTGATGCGGTCGGCAACCTCGGGCGAGATGTCTTTGATGTGGATGTCGGGCATGCAGGGGTCGGGCGTGCGGGCTGCCGGGTCAGTAGCTGAAAATTCGAACGCGCGGGGCACCCCTGTATGCGCCGCGTGACGGATGAACGTATCACAGGCGCGGTCCGTGCCGGCAGTCCCGACATCGCGCCAGCGACCAAGGTCGGCGTGCTACGGCGCCGATGCTCCCCCATCGCCGCGCCCGCGCTGATCCTCGCTGCGGCCGGCATCGCCGAGCGAGCGGTCGATCAGGCCCGAGCGCAGCATGCCGAGGTAGAGGAACACGCCGGGCAGGGCGATCAGAGTGGTGAACACGTAGAAGCTCACGTAGCCCATCGACTCGATCAGGCCGCCGGCGGTGGTGCCGGTGATGAAGCGGCCAACCACGCTGGCCGCAGCCGACAGGGCGGCGTACTGGGTGGCGGTGAATGCGAGATTGCACAGCGCCGACAGGTAGGCCACCACCACCACGCCGCCGATGCCGCTGGCGGTGTTTTCGAAGGCGATGGTGAAGGCCAGCAGCGCATTGGAGTGCCCGACCCAGGCCAGCAGGGCGAAGCTCAGGTTGGACACCGCCATCAGCACCAACGCGATCAGCACCGAGCGCTGCATGCCGAGCCCGCTGTACAGGGCGCCACCGATGAAGATGCCGGCGAGGTAGGCGAAGAAGCCGACGCCCACGTCCCAGGTCGCGATCTCCTCGTTGCTGAAACCGAGATCGTTCAGCAGCAGGCGCAAGGTCAGGTTGGCGAGGGTGTCGCCGATCTTGTGCAGCAGCACGAACAGCAGCACCAGCAGGGCGCCGCGGCGCTTTACGAACTCGACCAGCGGCTGGATCGCGCGCTGGGCGAAGTTGCCTGCGTCCACCAGCACCCGATGACGCTCGGGCTCGCCGAGCACCAGGCCGGTCAGCATCGCCGGCAGGGCGAAGCCGGCGCACAGCAGGTAGGCCAGGGTCCAGTCGCCGCGAGTGGCGACAAACAGCGCCAGTGAGCCGGCCGCGACCGAGCCGATCCGCCAGCCGTACTGCGACATGCCGGACCCGACGCCGAGCTGCTCGGGCTTCAGCACCTCGATGCGATAGGCGTCGATGACGATGTCATAGGTGGCGCCCGCCACCGCGACGGCGACCGCGGCGGCGGCGAACAGCATCAGGTCGGCCTTGGGATCGAGCACCGCCAGCCAGGCCACCGCCGCCATCACCAGCACGCCGGCGAACAGCAGCCACGACACCCGCTGACCCAGCCGGCCCAGCAGCGGCAGGCGCAGGGCATCGACCAGCGGCGACCAGATCCATTTGAGGTTGTAGACCAGAAGCGCCAGCGAGAACGCGGTGACGCTGCGCTTGTCGATACCGTCCTGCGCCAGTCGCGTGGTCAGGGTGGCGCCGATCATCGCGTACGGAAACCCGGACGACAGCCCCAGCATCAGCGCCGCCAGCGGCTCGCGCTCGACGTAGGGCCGCACCGCAGCGGGCAGGCGCATGCGCCAGTCGGCGCTGCTCACGCTTCGTAGTCCACAACGTAGGGTGCGTGGTCGGAGAACTTCGGCTCGGCATGGATAGCGCAGTGCTTCAGCGCATCGCGCAGGACGGGCGACACCACCTGGAAGTCGATGCGCCAGCCGACGTTCTTGGCCCGCGCGGCGCCGCGCTGGCTCCACCAGGTGTAGTCCTCGCCTTCGGGGCGCAGGTGGCGGTAGCTGTCGACCCAGCCCTGCGATTTGAACAGCAGATCCAGCCAGGCGCGCTCGGCGGGCAAGCAGCCGGAGTTCTTCTGATTCGAGGCCCAGTTCTTGATGTCGCGACGGGTGTGAACGATGTTCCAGTCGCCGCAGATCACATAGCGGCGCGAGGACTGCAGCCACTGCTGCAGGATCGGCCCGAACCAGTCCATGCACTTGAACTTGAACTGCTGGCGCTCATCGCCGGACGAACCGGACGGGAAGTACAGCGAGACCACGCTGAGGTCACCAAAGCGCGCCTCGATATAGCGGCCTTCCTCATCGAACTCCGGCCAGCCGAGTTCGGTCAGCACCTGGTCCGGCGCCTCTCGGCTGTAGATGCCGACGCCGCTGTAGCCCTTCTTGGTGGTGGCATCGCGGAAGTGCGCATGCCAACCGGCCGGGCGCAATGCGGGCTCGGCCAGCTGTTCGGCCTGGGCCTTGGTTTCCTGCACGCACAGCAAGTCGATGTCCTGGCCGGGAAACCAGTCGAAGAAGCCCTTCTGGGCGGCGGAGCGGATGCCGTTGGCGTTGAAGCTGCAGATGCGCATGGGGGCCGGGCGTTGGGATTGGAATGGGGGAGTCGGAGCGAACAGCAAACCGTACCGAGCGCTCACGGCCGCCGCGTGGCCTCCACGCTGCGAAGCTGGGATGATAGCGGGCTTCGCGGGCGAGGCTTTGAGGGGTTGTGCATGCAGGCGTATCAGCAGCGGTTTCTGGAGCTCGCGCTTGAGCGCGAGGTGCTGCGCTTCGGCGAGTTCAGCCTCAAATCCGGCCGGCTCAGCCCGTACTTTTTCAATGCCGGCCTGTTCAACAGCGGCGGCGCGCTGGCGCGACTGGCCGATTGCTACGCGGAAGCACTGCTGGGCGCAGGGCTTGCATTCGACATGCTGTTCGGCCCTGCGTACAAGGGCATCCCGCTGGCGACAGCACTCGCGACTGCGCTGTACGCACGCGGCATCGACGTGCCGGTGGCGTTCAATCGCAAGGAGGTCAAGAGCCACGGTGAGGGCGGCAGCCTGATCGGCGCCAAGCTGCAGGGGCGGGTGTTGATCGTCGATGACGTGATCACCGCCGGCACCGCCATCCGCGAATCGCTGGAGATTATCCGCGCGGCCGGCGCCACGCCCTGCGGTGTGCTGATCGCGCTCGACCGCCAGGAGCGCGGCCAGGGCACGCGCTCTGCGGTACAGGAACTTGAACAGGATGCCCACCTGCCGGTGATCGCGGTCGCACGTCTGGCCGAGCTGCTTGCCTATACTGCCGAACGCCCTGAGTTGGGCGAGCACCGCATCCGCCTGCTCGCCTATCGAGAAGCCTACGGCAGCGCCGACTGATTCTGTCGCCCCTGTCTGCACCCGATTCCGAGGTTACCCATGCGCCTGATTTCATCGATTTCCGCTGCCCTGGTTCTGGCCGTGCTCGCCGCGCCCGCCGCCGCCCAGAAGCTCTACCGCTGGGTCGACGCTGACGGCAAGGTCCAGTACACCGACGCGCTGCCGCCCGAGGCCGTCAACCAGCAGCGCTCCGAACTCAACAGCGCCGGCATGGCGGTGCGTGAGGTCGACCGTGCGATGACGCCTGAAGAGCGCGCCGTCGCCGATGCCGCTGCCGCCGAGGAAGCACGCCTGGCCGAGATCCAGGCCGAGCAGGACAAGATGGACGCTGTGCTGATGGGTTCGTACGCGACCGAAGCCGACCTTCAGCGCGCCTACGCCGAGCGGTTCGATCTGCTCGATCAGACCCTGGAGGCGGCCGATGTCGGCATCCGCAGCCAGGAGAAGAGCCTGAGCGATCTGGTCGCCCACGCGGCCTCGCTGGAGCGCGGCGGCAAGCCGGTGCCGGCCACCGTGCAGAGCTCGATCAATGCGGCGCGCCGGCAGGTGGAAGAGCAGAACGAGTACCTGCAGAAGCGCAGGCTTGAGCGCGAAACCCTGCAGGCCGAGTACGACGAGATTCTGGCCCGCTATCGCGCGCTCAAGCGCGGCGGCGCCCGCTGAGCCTTCGGCTCTGCCTCTGCGAGCACGCCCACCGGCGTGAACTTGGCTGCAGCCGACTGCGGTCACTGCACGGATTGCGATGCGCGCACTGAGCTTCGACAACCGCTTCATCCAAGCGTTGCCCGGCGATCCGGAGCCGCGCAACTTCACCCGCGCGGTGAGCGGCGCGCTGTGGTCTGAGGTAAAGCCGAGCGCCGTGCGCGCACCTCGTCTGTTGGCGTGGTCGCGCGACGTTGCCGCACAGCTGGGCTGGGGCGTGGAGGACGTCGAAAGCGCGCGGTTTGCCGAGGTGTTCAGCGGCAATGCGCTGCTGCCAGGCATGCAGCCGATCGCGACCAATTACGGCGGCCACCAGTTCGGCCACTGGGCCGGGCAGCTGGGCGATGGCCGCGCGATCAGCCTCGGCGAGGCGATCGGCATCGACGGCCAGCGCCTGGAGCTGCAGCTGAAAGGCGCCGGGCCGACGCCGTATTCGCGTCGCGCCGACGGCCGCGCCGTGCTGCGCTCGTCCTTGCGCGAGTTCGTCTGCAGCGAGGCCATGCACCACCTCGGTATTCCGACCACGCGCGCGCTGTCGCTGATCGCCACCGGCGATGCCGTGGTGCGCGACATCCTCTACGCCGGTGATCCGCGGCCCGAACCCGGCGCGATCGTGTGTCGGGTCGCGCCGAGCTTTCTGCGCTTCGGCCACTTCGAGCTGCCTGCATCGCGCGGCGAACACGCCCTGCTGCGCCAGCTGTGGAATTTCATGCTCGAGCGCGACTTCCCCGAGTTCGCACAGGCCGGGTTCACCAGCGCCGCCGAACGCGACGCCCGGGTGTTCCGCGCGATCTGCGTCCGCACTGCCGAGCTGATGGCGCAGTGGATGCGGGTCGGCTTCGTGCACGGGGTGATGAACACCGACAACCTGTCGGTACTCGGCCTGACCATCGACTACGGCCCCTACGGCTGGCTCGAAGACTTCGACCCCGGCTGGACCCCGAACACCACCGATGCCGAAGGTCGCCGCTACGCCTACGGCCGCCAGCCGCAAATCGCGCACTGGAACCTGAGCTGCCTCGCTGGCGCGCTGTCCGGCCTGTTCGCCGATGCCGAGGTGCTGCGCGACGGCCTGCGCGCCTATGCCGACACCTTCAACGCGGAGCACGCGCGGATCAATGCCGCCAAGCTCGGCCTGCTCGATGCGCAGGCCGACGATGTCGCGCAGTCGCAGGAGTGGTATCGCCTGCTGCACCTCGCCCAGCTCGACTTCAGCCTGAGCTTCCGCGCGCTGATGCGTTTCGATGCGAACGCGCCGAGCGCCGATCTGCTGGCCGATGCCGGCTACAGCGAAACGGCATTCACCGCAGCCCGACCCGAACTCGAGGCCTGGCTGCGCCGCTACGCCGAGCGCCTGCACAGCGAGAACGCCGGGGCCGAACGCCTCAGCCGCATGGCGGCCGTCAACCCGCTATACCTGCCGCGCAACTATCTCGCCCAGCAGGCGATCGACGCCGCTGAAGCCGGCGATGTCGAACCCCTGCAGCGCTGGCTGGATGTTCTGCAGCAGCCCTATACCGAGCAGCCCGGCGCCGACGCCTTTGCCGCCAAGCGACCCGAATGGGCGCGGCACAAGGCCGGCTGTTCGATGCTGTCCTGCAGTTCGTGAGGGCTGACCCGCATCCGGTGGCGGCGTAAGCCTCAGCGCCCATCGAGTGATAGCCCAGCACGCCGCGAATCGGCATCGCCCGCGTTCGCAAAGCGCACCTTCGCGTTCACACTGGCGCCAATTCCCCTGCGCTCGCACATGAGGAGCCGCCGTGAATCTGAAGTCCGCGCTGATCTGGATCGCACTGATCGCGCTGGTGGCCTTTGGGGCACGCTGCAGCCGCGACCCGCTGCGCACCGAGCTGCCCTTCGGCAGCACCGACCTCTCATCGGTCGAGGACGCACTCGCCAAGCTCGCGCCCGAGGATCGCGCCCGGGTCGAGGCCTACGTCAAGCGCAGCAACGGCGATTACCTGCCGGCGGGGATGGGCGACCCGGACATGCCCTTCACCGCGCGCAGTTTTGCCGAGGCCATTGAGCTTGAGCAGCAGTGGGAAGCGCGTCAGGCGCAGGAAGGCGTGGCCCAGGCTGCGCGTGACGCCGAGCGCGAGCGCGCGCTGGCGCCGCTGCGCGAGATCGTCAGCACCGAGCTCGCCGACGCGCGGCTGGAAAGCACAGCGGAACCGACCGGCAGCGACGCATCGCGACCCGCGCAGGGGAATCTGCAGGGCGACACGCCGCGCCTGGTGCTGCAACTGCGCGTGCGCAACCGCGGCTCGCAGGATGTAGTGCAACTGGCCGGCACGCTGCGCGCACGCGATCGGGAGCATCCCTTGGGGCTGTCGCTCTGCTACTTCGAAATCGGCCCGCAGAACGTGCTGAGCGCATACGAGGTGCGCGAGTTTGAATGCGCAGGGCGCCAAGGTGCCGACGAACAGGAGCGCGCCTTCGTGGAAGCGCGCCCCGGTCGATTCAGCGTGGAATGGTTGCCACGCGAGCTGATGCTGGCGGACGGGCGGGTGCTGAAGTCGGGCGTCTATTGAGAACCTGCACCTCAGCCGGCCGCCGCCGGCGACTTGCGCTGAAACCTTCGCAGCAGACTGCTGCGCCCGGGGACTGGCTGGAAGGGTCAACTCAAGCGTAGAGTCCCAGCGCCTTCACCTCGGGAGCACGGACATGAAATGGCTGTTGCGAATCGTTGGCGCGCTGGTTTTGCTGGTGGGGCTGTTTCTGGGCGTCGGCCTGACCCTGCCCTCGCAGTTCAAGGTCGAGCGCTCGGTCGAGATCAATGCGCCGGCGGCCCGCGTGTACGCACTCGTGGCCTCGCCCCGTGAGTGGCAGCGCTGGTCGGCCTGGAACCAGCGCGACCCGGCGATGCAGATCGAGTACAGCGGCCCCGCCGCCGGCGTCGGCGCACGCTGGGCGTGGACCAGCGCGAGCGAAGGCAATGGCGAGATGGAGTTCACCGCCGCCGTGCCCGATGAGCGCGTCGACTATGCGCTGCGCTTTCCGGAGTTCGGCATGGAGTCCAAGGGCGTACTGCGCATCGAGCCCGCCGGCAGCGGCGTGCGTCTGTACTGGAGCAATGAGGGCGACATGGGCGGCAGCCCCGTCAACCGCTGGTTCGGCGTGTTCATGGACAGCCTGGTGGGGCCGGACTTCGAAGCCGGGCTGGCAAATTTGAAGAAGGCTGCGGAAGCGGGCTGAAGCGACTGCCTCCACCGCACCTCGGCCTGATCAGGCGCGGCTTGCGATCACGACGCTGCGCCGAGGCTATGGACAGCGCACTGTGCCGGCATCCAGTGCAGGCTCGCTGCCGCGGTACTCCTGCACACGCAGGGTCAGCCCGGCCAACGGGCGCCTCAGCCTGCGCTCGGCGCCCGCACAGATCACCTCGCGCGACTCCTGCAGCTGCGCGGCGGCCAGCTCGACGATCACCACCGGGCTGCTGGAATCGAAGACGCCCTGCACTCGAACGCGAGCGAGGCGCTGACGCAGCGCTTCGGCATTGACGCTGGCTTGGGCGCCAAGCCGGGACTCCTCCACCGTCGGCACAGCGATGTGATTGACCACGCTGGTCAGATAGAAGCGAATGCCGAAGAACAGAAGCACGATCAGCACGGCACCACCGATGACGCGCATGAGCATCGGCAGCCGCGACCTGCTCTGCGGAACTTCGCGTGATCTCATGCGCTTGCCCTGGCGATGACAGCAGCACGGATCATCGCCGAAGCCGGCGGCGGATGGCGATCGAACCTTGCAACAGCGACGCTGCGAACCTTCTGGCTTACAGAACCGATCACCCATGAGAAGACCCGGCCGCCGTGAGCATTCGGTGCGCCAGGCCGGTCGCTGGCTATACTCACCAGAGCATCCGGAGACGCCCACTTGAACCGCCCCTCTGTCACCGACCTGCGCAACCGTCCCGTGTACTCGGCCAAGGAAGCCGCGCAGTACCTGCGTCTTCCCGGTTCGACGGTGCGTGCCTGGACGTTTGGCCAGAACTATCGCGTCAACGGCGAGACGCGGCGGCAGGAGCCCGTCATCGCGACGGCCGACCCCCTCGGTCGACGGCTGTCCTTCATCAACCTCATCGAATTACTGGTGCTTGCCGCGATGCGTCGCGACCACAAGGTCGACATGCGGACCGTGCGCGATGCCCTCGGCTATCTGCGCAAGGCGGACCCCAGCGACCATCCGCTCGCGGACCGCGAGTTCCAGACCGATGGTGTCCATCTGTTCGTCGAGAAATACGGCGAGCTGCTGAACATTTCGCGCGATGGCCAGGTTGAAATGAAGCAGCACATCCAGCGCTACCTGCGGCTGGTCGAGCGCGATGCGTCCGGTGTGCCCTTCAAGCTGCACCTTCCGCGCCGCGCCGATTCGGCGGAGCCGATGGCCGCGGTGGTGATTGACCCGACTCGTGGGTTTGGCCGGCCGCTGCTGGATGCGCGTGGCATCCGCACCGAAGTCATCCTCGATCGTTTCCATGCCGGCGAGTCGCTGGCTTCGTTGGCTGCCGACTACGAAATCGATCAGGCGGTGATCGAGGACATCCTGCGGAGTGAACCGGCGCGTGCAGCCTGAGCAAGGCAGCCCCGAGCCCGTTTTCTTCATCGACCGCAGCCTGGGTCGTCGACAGGTCGCCCAGGCCCTGCTCGAAGCAGGCGCCAAAGTGCTGCTGCACGACGACCTGTTCGGGCAGCACACCAGCGACGTGGACTGGCTGCAGGAGGCTGGGACACAGGGCTGGATCGTTCTGACCAAGGACTCCGCCATCCGCCGCAATCCGCACGAGCGCCAAATGGTGCAGGACGCGCGGGTCCGTATGTTTGCGCTGACCCAGAAGGGCCTGACCGGCGAGCAGATGGCGGCGCTGTTCGCCAAGGCGCTGCCCGGCATGCGCAAGCGCATCGCCAAGACTCAGGCGCCTTTCGTGTTCAGCATCCTGCGGGGCGGAGAGATCAGGCGCGAGCTATGAAGCGCCCGGCAGCTCACACGGTGAGCAGCGATCTCATGGCTTCCGCTTCCGCACGCAGCCGTGCTTCGAACTTGCCGTAGTTTGAGAAGTGGAGATGCTTGTAGACCCTGCGCTCGCCATCGCTCCATAGCACCGGCAAGGTGCAGTCGGCCTCTGGCCGAGGCTTCAGCCAAGTGAAACACCTGCTGGCCAGCATCAGGCGCAGCACGCCGTCCGATACGAACACATGCCGCGCAGCGCCCTGCCGGATCGCGTGATCGATCAGGCCAAGATGCCTGCGGTCGAAGTCGGACGCGCTGAGCGCATTGCGACCTACCGTCGGCACGTGCAGCAGTTCGATGAAGCACACCTGTTTGGCGTGCTCAGCGGTCAAACCGATCCGTGCGAAGTTGCGGTGGTAGCGCAGGCCGTCGCCACGGTACTGCGGCAGCAGGAAGGGGTGATGCACCCCATGGCGACGCCAGAAGCCCGCGCCATTGCGGTGGTAGTCGAGCACGGCGGGGAAGATCGGCTGGGCTTCGATGTCCGCGGCGTAGTTCGCATCCAGCCCGATGAACAGCAACCCTGTCGCAAGCGGATCCGCACCCTGCCAGGGGCGCTCGGCGAACAGGGCGTTCAGGGCTGGACTTGGGTGGGCGGTGAACATTCGACGCGGTCGCCTTGCGAAACTCCCCGCGCACCCTCGCATGGGCCCTGCACCTTCGGCTAGCCTTGCGACGGCCCTGCGCGGCGCGAACGACCAAGTGCCTGCTTGGGACTGACCGGAGTACCGGCTAGCGTCCGTGGGGCCACCCCTTTGCTGACTTCCGGGGCGCAGGTTCGTAGGTGGGGCCAGACCGAAGGCGTGGCACAAGGTCGCGAGTGATGTGCGTGCGCTACAGCGCCAGCGGAAGCTTCGGCAGCAGCTTCTGTGCGAAGGACGGGGTTAGGGCAACCAGATAGCGCCGGGAGGCCGCATCGGCGCCGCCATCCCCCGGCTTGTGGAAAACGTAGTCGTGCCCCTCTGTGGCACCGAGCTCGCTCTGAAGCCTGGATCGAAGCAGGATCTCACTCGAGGAGCGGAAAGCGTCGCGCTCCTTGCCGTCGATGCTGAAGCGCACGCCGAGCAGGCCGCCATGCTTCTCGACCGAGGAGTTGAAATAGCCGATGTGGCGACCTTGCACATGCAGCCGAACGGTCTTTCCCTTGCCCGCTTGAACAACGCCCCTCAGCCCGGATGCCCCTGCAAGCCTGGTGAGAAAAGCGGTGGCCGCAGGCGGTTTGGGCCCGATGTAGTTGTCAGGAAATGCGCTCGTCATGGTCTGCTCGCCCTCTTGGGTCTGAGAATGTCACTGCCTCACCGCCGCCCCACATAGCCCTCGTCCTTGGCCTCGGCGCGGCCCAGCGCCAGCAGCATGTCGATGAGCTGGGGCAGGCGGTTTTTCCAGGGGCCGCGGCTGCTGAAGTGGGCGGCGATCTGGTCGAGGGTCAGCGGGGTAGGGGCAGCGAGCAGCAGGTCGGCGATGGCGCGGATCTGGTCGACGGTGTCGCGGGGCCAGGGCTGGGCCTTGAGGGGCGTGATCGATGGGGCGGTGCTGTCGATGGCGGCGTCTTCGTCGCTGCTGGCCTCGCCCTCCGCGTCGTCCGCTGCCGCCGGCAGCAGGCTGGCCTGGGTGCCGCTGTGCTGCGCGTCTTCAGACTGCGCATGCACTCCGATGTGCGCTGCGGGCTCGGCTGCAGCGTCGATGCTGGCGTCGGCGCTGGCCCCGGTCTGGGCAAGGCGCGCGCTGGCGCTGTGCGCGGTCGAGCTGCGGTGGTCCGGGTTCTGGTACTCGGGGCGCAGCCAGCGGATCAGGCCGCGGGCTTCTTCGGCGGCGCGTTCGGTGTTCAAGGCGACCAGGCGTTCGAGCACGGCTTCATCGAAGCGGCGGCGCGCTTCCACACGGCTGTCGCCGGTGGGCGCGGAATCGATGCCGTGGGCGATGCGCAGGTCGGGCAGCAGGTCGGCCCAGCCGTAGGCGTCGAGCACGGCGGCGTCGAGTTCGTCGTGCAGCTGGCGCAGCACGCTGACCAGGCCCTCGCTGTGGATCACGCGCTCCTTGGCGCTGAGCTCGCGGCCTTCGCGCAGTGCTTCCAGCACGTTGTACATGCCGGTGAGGGTGAGGCCGGGGTGGGCGGCCTGCTGGCGCTTGCGGTGGGCGTCGAGCTGTTCGGCGAGTGCACGGATGCGCTCGGCCCGGGCTTCGCTGGGGGTGGGGAAGGGGAAGGGGTCGAAGCAGCGGGTCTTGTTGTAGCGAGGCCTATCTTCGAGCGTTCCACCAGCACCCAATGCCCACGTCTCATGGAGTCTCGACGACACAACGCCGAGGTGCATCGCATCGCCCGACGCGATGCAAACGATCGAGTGATCGCATAGCACGTCGCCTTCGATGAACTGGAATGGCCGATGCTTCGATGTCTCGGTTGTCGCAATGTAGCGGTCCAGCCCCAAGAGCGCCGCGCGCAGTTGAGGGCGCTCCCAGCCGAAGCGCCACCAGAGCCGGCTCAGCTGATCGCGCTTGTTGTGGTCGCGTTCGGGTTTCACATAGTCGATGACGTGCTGATATGCCGCTGCGTTCGCCGTTTGCGCCTGCTGCTGGCTCATTGCCGTGAAGTCGATCAGGAATCGCTCGCGAGGCACCTGGAGAAGATCGCGGCCGCCGACGTAGCGACGGACGACGCCCTCTCCGCTGCGACGTAGCGCTTCGGCAGTCTCGGGCTCCAAGATGAACCCACTGCCGTGCAAGGCCACGCCCATTCCCGCGATGTTGTTGTTGGCCTGCAGCGGGCCGGCATCCGAAACGCTAGCGCCGATGCGCAAATCCGCCTGTATCCGGCCGGAGCGGAGCTTGAGCAGAACGTCGATCTCGCCGTCCTCGCGTGTCGACTCAGACTCCGCTTCCGAGAGCGTTCCGCTGGGGGCACCTGTCGCTCCAGTGGTCATGGCAATACGGACTGCCGCGCCGTCCGCCGAATCCACCCATGGATGATCGGGAATCGCGAAGACGAGACTGACGGCCTTCTCTCCCGCCGCACCGCGGACTGAAGGCGCCGCCAAGGCGGATTCGATGACCTTGCGATTGAAGGCCTGTCGGATCGAGTTGGTGGTGATCAGCCCGAAGCGCCTGAGCGCGCCACGACGGGTGAGCTGGGCGGCGTGATGCCACCAGTACATAACTAAGTCCGCGGATTCGGGAACTTCAGGCCAGGTCTTCCGCAAGGCTTCGGTGTAGCCCTCGCCGAGCGCTGCCTTCATGCGCTTGGTGCCAATAAACGGCGGATTCCCCACCACAAAATCCGCCTCCGGCCACGCAGCCTTGCGCGGGTTCACGTAGACCTCGATCGGCACGCGCGCGCTGTCGTCGGGCACGTTTTCGCCGGTGACCGGCGAGGGCTTCATGCTGCGGCCGTCCCAGCGGGTCTGCACTTCGCCCTTGGCATCGCGAGCGTACTCGACGCGGTCGTAGGCGAGTACGGCGTCGCGGTTCTCGATGGTGCGGAAATCGCGGATCACCGGCTGCGGCGGGTGGATGTCGCCCTGGGTGCGGAAGTGCCACTGCAGGTAGCCGATCCACAGCACCACTTCGGCAATCGCCGCGGCGCGCGGGTTCAGTTCGATGCCGAGCAGGTTGTGCGGGTCGACGGTTTCACCGGCGGCGGCGTCGGCGCGTTCGCTGCCCAAGGCGAGCCCGGTCTGGCGGTCGCCGAAGTCGTCGAGCGCGTTCAGCACTTCGCCTTCGAGGCGCTTCAGGTGTTCGAGGGTGACGTAGAGAAAGTTGCCGCTGCCGCAGGCGGGGTCGAGCACGCGCACGCTGCACAGGCGGTGGTGGAACCGGCGCAGCTCGCCAGCGGCAGCGTTGAGTGCGGCGCTGCGCTGGCCCTTGAGTGCGTCGAACTGCTTCTTCTTGAGACTCGGCGCCTGCATGCGCTGCTCGATCTCGGCGGCCTCCTGCGCGTGCATGCCTGAGGCGGCGCGGGCGATGGCCCATTCCTCGCGCAGGGGCTCGATGACGGTAGGCAGCACCAGGCGCTCGACGTAGGCGCGCGGGGTGTAGTGGGCGCCGAGCTTGTGGCGCTCGGTGGGGTCGAGCGCGCGCTCCAGCAGGGTGCCGAAGATGGCGGGCTCGACATAGCGCCAGTCGGCGCGCGCGGCTTCGATCAGCAGCTCGATCTGGCTGCGGTCGAGCGGAAGCGTTGTTGGGTCCTTGAACAGTTTGCCGTTGAAGTGCAGCACGTCGGTGGCGAGTGCGGGCGAGAAGCCGCCACTGTCCATATCGCGCCAGAGCTGGGCCAGCATGCGCATGGCGGTGTCGGGCCGTTCGACGTGGGTCTTGAGCAGGTTGCGGAAGCTCTCGGTCGGCAGCAGGCGCACGTCTTCGGCAAACATGGTGAACAGGCAGCGCATCAGGAACTGCGCCACGGCTTCGGCCGGGTGGCTGCTGGCTTCCAGGCTGCGCGCGAGCTTGGCCAGCTTGGCGGCGATCTCGCGGGTGACGCGGGCGGATTCGCGCGAGGGGTCGAGCCCCATCGGGTCCAGCCAGATTCGGCGCAGACGCGCCAGCAGCTCGGGCCGGCGCAGATCGGTGAGCGCGATGCGGTGGCTGCGCGGATCGGGGAAGGGCGTGTAGGTGGCGCCCGAGCGCGAGAACTCGCTGTACAGCTCGATGCGCTGGCCGACATCGACGACCAGCACGAAAGGCGGGCGGCCCTCGCTGGCCGGCAGGGCGCGGGCATAGGCCTCGGCCTGGCTGCGCGCGCGCAGCAGGGCGTGGTCGAATCCCTTGGGCGAGAGCGCGCTGCGCAGCTTCTTCGACTCCAGCACGAAGGCGCCGCGGCGGTACAGATCGATACGCCCGGCGCTGCTGCTGCCGTCGCCGTGGCTGAAGCTGATGGGCCGCTCGAACATGTAGTCCTGCTCGGCGGTGGCGTGCGGTGTGTCGACGCCGAGCAGGTGGCAGAGATCGATCAGAAAGCTCTGCGAGGTCGACAGCTCGGAGGCGTTGACGCCATTCCACTTGCCGATGAAGGCCTCGACGATGGCGAGATCGAAAGTGTGCGAATCAGCGCTCATGCGGGCCTTGATCGGCGATATCGAAGGAAGCCGCGAGGATGCCACAGGGGTGGGCGCTGGGGATTCGGGATTCGGGATTCAGAGCGTCGCGGTGTGAGGCGATGCGTAGGTTGGGCCAAGCCGAAGGCGCGGCCCAACATCGCGAAGTCGCACATTGCGTCGAGATTCGAGCGTCCGGTGTTGGGCCGCGCTGCGCTTGGCCCAACCTACCTGCAGTTCCGACCGCCGCCGTGTTCTGGATCCTCGCGCTGCGTAGGTTGGGCCAAGCCGAAGGCGCGGCCCAACATCGCGAAGTCGCACGTCGCGTCGAGTTTCGAGCCTGCGGTGTTGGGCCGCGCTGCGCTTGGCCCAACCTACCTGCAGTTCCGACCGCCGCCGTGTTCTGGATCCTCGAGCTGCGTAGGTTGGGCCAAGCCGAAGGCGCGGCCCAACATCGCGAAGTCGCACGTCGCGTCGAGTTTCGAGCGTCCGGTGTTGGGCCGCGCTGCGCTTGGCCCAACCTACCTGCAGTTTCGACCGCCGCCGTGTTCTGGATCCCTGAGCTGCGTAGGTTGGGCCAAGCCGAAGGCGCGGCCTAACATCGCGAAGTGGCACGTCGCATCGAGATTCGAGCGTGCGGTGTTGGGCCGCGCTGCGCTTGGCCCAAGCTACTGGCCGCGCCGACCGCCCCGCCACACTTCGAATCCCGAATCCCGAATCCCGCGTCACCAAACGGGCCGTCCCTGGCCCTGCCCACCACGACGCCGGGAGACGTCGCAGCGTGCTTTCTGCGCGGGTGCAGCGGCGTGGCCTTACAGCGCGTTCTGGGCAATCGTTTCCAGTGGCGCTACGACCACTGCGGCGGCCTCGGTGTCGGCTTCGGCCAAGCCGCGCTGGTAGGCGATGCGGCGGCTGCCGCCGTTGCAGCTGCCAACGATACGGCCGACCTGTTCGGCCTCGGGCTCGACGATCTGCAGCTGGTACTGGCGGACGCCGTTGGCCTCGATGCGGGCGGCGATTTCCTGCTTGAGCTCTTCGCAATCCTTGTGGCCGCTCGGCGCGCTGGCCTCGACGGCATCGGCGCTGTGGGCGGTCAGCAGCAGGCTCAGTACGGCAATCATCAGCGAACGCTTCATGTCTGTTCTCGGGGTGGGCGACGCGGGGCTGGCGTCGAGGCACAGCTTCGGCCCGGCGGTGGGCCGCGCTCGGGCGCGTTTGTGGCGCAGCGCGGGCAAGTCCGCGCGTTTTGCGGGCGCTGCCGCAAAACCCGGTATGCCGATTGCAACTGCGACTGGAGATTGCGACGAAACCCCGGCGCACCCCGACCGCCTGGAGACCCATGAAATACCTGCTGCGCATGGAATCGGTGCTGGCCCTGTTGGTGCTGCTGTCGATCGGCCTGCTGGTCGGTGGCCCGCTGCTGCTGCGCACGCACCTGCTGATCGCGCCCGACAGTGGCTTCGTGACGGCGCCACGCGCGGATGAGGGTGCGGGCGGCAACAGCTTGAGCGAAGCGCTGCCGGGCACGCCATTCGGCTGGCGCTGTGAGCTGCGCGACGCCACCGCGTATCCCTTCTGCGGCTACGAGATCCTGCTCGAACCGCAGCGTCTGCACGGCCTGGACCTCAGCCGCTACGAGCGCCTGCGGCTGCGGCTGAGCTATCAGGGTGGGGCGCGCAGCCTGCGCCTGTTCCTGCGCAACTTCGACCCGAGCTACAGCCGCATCGATGACCCGATCTCGACCAAGTTCAACCAAGTCGAGTTCAGCCCCGACGCGGGCGAAGTGACGCTTGAAGTCGCGATGCGCGACTTCTACGTCGCCAACTGGTGGATGAGCGCCTACAACATCGCCCCGCAGTTGGGCCATCCGCAGTTCGACAACGTGGTCAGCATCGAGCTGCAAACCGGCACCGTGCCTGTGTTGGGAGAGCACCGCTTCCAGCTGCACAGCATCGAGCTGCAGGGCCAGCATGTCTCGACCGAGCGTCTGTATCTGATCCTCGTCGTCGCTTGGCTCAGCCTCACCATCGGCTGGATCATCCATCGTGTTCTCGGCCTGAAGCGTGAGCTGTCCATGCGCCGCCAGCGCGAGACCGAACTAATGCAGGTCAATGCGGTACTCGACGCCCGCGACAAGCAGTTGGAGAAGCGTGCCCAGACCGATCCCTTGACTGGCGCGCTGAATCGTCTGGGGCTGGAAGAGGGCATCCGCGCGGCGCTGGAGGATCGACGCGGCACCGGCGCTCCGCTGTCCTTGATCCTGCTTGATCTCGACCACTTCAAACGCATCAACGACCTGCGCGGCCATGCCGAGGGTGACCGTGTGCTGAGCGCGCTGACGCGGCTGGTGCAGAACAATACCCGCGAAACCGACCGGCTGGCGCGCTGGGGTGGCGAGGAGTTCGTGCTGCTGTGTCCAAACTCCGGCAAGCACCAGGCGCTCGGCCTGGCCGAGAAGCTGCGCGAGCTGATCGCCGGGCATGCGTTCGATGTCGAGCTGCCGGTGACCGCAAGCTTCGGCGTCGCCACGCTGCGCGCCGATCAAACCCTGGAACAGCTGTTCGCGGATGCCGATGCGGCCCTGTATCGGGCCAAGCATGCGGGCCGCAATCGGGTCGAGGTCGCCGACAGCTGAGCGCGGCTCCGCGCAGGCCGGGTTCGCGCCCGACTCAACGGCGGTCTCAACCGCAGTCAGCGATCGAGCAGGCGCTGGCGCAGTCCACTGACGCGCTGCGAGGGCTGGGCGATCGCTGCCCGCAGCGCTGCCGTGCTGGCCCAGAGTTCCAAAGCCTGACGGGCGCGGGTGGCGCCGGTGTAGACGAGGGCGCGGGCAAGAATCGGATGCGTCGCTTCCGGCGGCAGCAGCAGGGCGACCCGGGCGTACTCGCTGCCCTGGCTCTTGTGCACGGTGATAGCGAAGGCACCGGCGTGCACCGGCAGGCTGCCCGGACTGAAGGCGCGCAGACGTGTCGCCTGCGCCGGATCGGCAGCGCCGCTGGCATCGCCACTGCTGCGGGTCTCGAACCACACCCGCAGCTGACCGTCGGCGCTGCGCAGGCACAGCCCGACATCGCCGTTGAACAGGCCGCTCGGGTAGTCGTTCTGCTGGATCATCACCGCGCGGCCGGCAAACCAGGCTTGTCCGGCGGCGATGTCCAGCCGCGCCTTCAGCAGTCCGCTCAGGCTGGCATCGGCCGCACGCGCGCCGAACGCGGTTTCGCGCAGGGCGCACAGCAGCTGCTGCTGGCGCAGCTCGGTCAGGCAGGCCTGCACGGCCTGCTGTTCGGCCGCCGGATCCGCCGGAAGCGCTGCGAACGCATCAGCCGCCTGCAGCTGCGCGTGGATCGCCCGCGCGTGCGCCTGCAGTGCCGCCGCCAACGCGCGCGGGCTGTCGACTTCGCGCCGCAGCACTGCAGATTCGGCACTGCGGCAGGCGCTGTCGAAGGCCTCGACATCGCCGGCCTGGATCGCCTGGTTGACCGCCTGCAGCGACTGTTCGGCGCGGAAGCTGTGGCTGAGCCGAACCAGATCGCCGCGTGGCGCGGCCTGCAGCGCATCGACCAGATCGCGCAGCACCGAGCCGGTGCCGACCGAGCTGAGCTGCTCGGCATCGCCGACCAGCAGCAGGCTGGCCGATACGGGCAGGGCATCGAACACCGCGCGCAGCAGGGCCAGATCGACCATCGAGGCCTCGTCGACCACCAGCAGATCGAGCGGCAGAGGACGACCGGCGTGATAGGCGTGACCGCGGCTGGGTCCACGGCTGCCGAGCAGCCGATGCAGGGTGCCGGCCTCGGCCTGCAGCACATGATCGAGCGCCGGCTGCCATTCGGCGCCAAGCGCCGAACTGCCGCTGCGCAGCGCCAAGCCGCCGGCCTGCAGCGATTCCGCCAAGCGCTGTGCGGCCTTGCCGGTGGGCGCCGCCAGCCGCAGCCGCGGCGGCTCACCGTAGCGCTCGGTGTGCTGGCGAACGCGCAGCAGCAGCATGCGCAGCACGGTGGTGGTCTTGCCGGTGCCGGGCCCGCCGGTGAGCACGAACAGGCGACGCGCGCCGAACTCTGCCACCGCCTCGCGCTGGGCCTGCACGGCGGTGCTGTTGTCGCCGCCGAACAGATCCTCGACGCGTTGCGCGGTCAGCGTCTGCAGCGCGCCATCGACCTCGGCAGCGCTGTGGGCGGACGAAAGGCTCGGCCCACGGCGCGCGCGGATCGCCGCCGCCAGCGCCTGCTCGTGCGCGAAGTTCCGGCGCAGGTAGAACTGCTCGCCGTCGAGCACGAAGGGGCTCAAGGCGATGCAGTCATCGGAATCAATCTCAGCCCCCGCATCGCTACTGCCAGAACCTCCAGCAGCGCGATCCGCAACCGCCACCAGCGGTTCGGCCGCCAGCGCCTGCAGCGCGTCCTCGCCCAGTGCCGGCAGATAGCGGCCGCTGCCCTCGCCGGCAACGATCAACACGCTGTCGCCCTGGCCTTCGGCATAGCTGGCCCAGGCGGCGACGCGGGCCAGCAAAGGCGAGCCGCCGTGGGCCAGCACCCAGCGCGCGACCGCGCGATCGAGTGCGCGCCAGTCCTCGCTGGCCAGCGCATCGGCCAGGCGCCGGCGAAAATTGAAGGCGCCGTCGGCGGCGGTGTTCATCGGCTCAGCTCCAGCGTTTGCATGCCGGCCAAGGCAGCCTGCACAGCGCTGATCAGGCCATCGCTGAAGCGCTGGCGCCAAACGCCCGCGCCCGGCGCCAGCCCGGCCGCGCGCAGGAACAGATACACGCATTCGCCGAGCTGCTGCTGGCGCGAGTAGGCGGCGCCGAGTCGCTGCGCCAGGTAACGATCCAGCGCCAGCGTGTACAGCAGGGCCTGGAAGCGGTACTGGCTGGCGTCCATGTGTCCGGTCAGCGCGTCGCCGCTGTAATCACTGACCCGCTCGCCCAGCCAGTTGCCCTTGTAGTCGAGCACGTGGAAGCGGCCCTGCACGCGCAGCACCAGATCGATCTTGCCGGTCATCAGGCCAGCGACGCGGCGGCCGCCGGGTGGAATCAGATCGGGCTCGCCGTGCTCGGCACAGGCCTGCGCCAGTGCGGCGAGGCTGATCTCGGGCAGGGCGAACTCGAAGCCCATTTCGGCGCGCTGATCGACCGCCGGCACATCCGCCAGTGACACCTGTGGCGCTTGGCTGAGGCCCAGCGGTGCGGCCAGTGCGGCGTCGAGCCGCTGCGCCACACGTTCGACGCAGCCCTCGAAACCGTGCTGGCGGAAATCGCGCTGGCGCAGCCCGGCCAACTGCAAGGCCGCGCGCACATGCGCGCGCTGCGCGCTCAGCGGCTGACCGATGACCCGCGTCTCCAGCAGCGTGTGCAGGGCATTGCCGAAACCGGCGCCGCGCAGCTCGGACAGGGCGAGCAGTTCGGGATGCGCGGCTTCGTCCACTGACACGTCGACGGCCGTGTCATCCACTGCGGTCGCGCTATCGGCTGCGCCATCGAGCTCAAGCCCGGGCGCCGCCGGCTGCAGCTCGTCGAGCGCGGCGGCCTCGGGATCGAGCGCGCCGTCGGCCCAGGCGCGGCCGGCGCGCGAGAGACCGGTGAAGCTGTGCTTGGATTCCAGCACCCGCCGCGGCAGCGGCTGCAGCGGGCGCGCGGAGCGCTCAGTCGAGTGGGTCTGTTCATCGACATAGCGGACCAAGCCTGGATCGCGCCAGCCCTCGCGCCAGCCGATCGACTGCAGCTGGGCCGGGTCGAACTCATCACCTCCGACGCCCGCGCGCGCAAGCAGCACGTCCAGCGCCGAGGCATCCACGCCCTCGCAGGCGGGGCTTCTGGAGCGGCCGTCCTTGGGCCGCAGCGGCGACAGCGCGAACACATGGCAGGCGTGCACCGCGCGGGTCAGCGCGACGTACAGCAGGCGGAAGCGCTCGTCCTGCAGGTCGCGTCGGTGCAGCGCCTTGGCAGCGTCGTCGAAGCCCAGCCGCGGGCGCTCGGCGCGGCCATCGGTAATCCGAAACGGCGCGGATTCGTTGCGTCCACCCTGCGCCCACAGCAGGGGCAGCAACACGATCGGGAACTCCAGGCCCTTGCTCGCATGCAGGGTCAGCAGGCGCAGCCTCGGCTGCTGCGATTCGATCCGCAGCTGACGTTCATCGGCGCTGCCTTCATCGATGCCGTCGAGTCCGCGGCGCTGCGCGTCCAGCCAGGCCAGCAGTTCCTCCGGGCCGCCGAGGTGTTCGGCTTGATCCTGCAGCAGTTCGCCGAGATGGCGCAGATCGGTCAGCAGACGCTCGCCCTGGCGGGTCTGCAGCGCGCGTGGTGCCAGCAGTTCGAGCAGGCGCTCGATCAGGCCGGCGACGCCGCGCTCGCGCCAGTCCTCGGCCAGGCCGCGGAACTGGGCGGCGACATGCTGCAGGGCCTCGGGCTGCTGTTCCCAGGCGCGCAGTTCGGACAATCGCGCGCCCCACAGACGGGTCGCCGCCGCGGCGCGCAGGGCGCCGGCATCGTGGTTGTGCAGCACGCCGTACAGCAGCACCTGCAGTTCGCGCGCGCAGTCCTGGCCGAACACGTTGTCGCGGCTGGTGCTGACGCAGGGCACGCCACGCGCGTCCAGCAGTGCGCGCAGGCTGGCGATGTCGCGCGCGCTCGGCAGCAGCACCGCGAGGTCGCCGGGTGACAGCCGACGGCCGTCGATCCGCTGGCCCGGGTCGTTCAGCAGTTCGACAATCTGCGCCGCACAGGCGCGCAGCGCCCAGCTGCGTCGGGCCGGCTGCGCATCGGGCGCTTCGGCCTGGTAGTGAACGATCAGTGCCTGCCGCGGCGGCTGTCCATCCTGGGTATAAGGGCGCGTATCAGCTCGCCCGGCGGCGCTCACCGGCAGGTAGTGGATGCTGTGCTGCGGGTCGGTCGACAGCACGCTGCCGGCGCGCTCGAACAGCTCGCTGCAGCCGGCCACCAGGGCGCGGGTCGAGCGTTGATTGACGTCCAGCGTGAGGTACTCGTCGGCCTGCTCGGCGGCACGCTGGTAGGCGTGTATATCGCCGCCACGGAAGCGATAGATCGCCTGCTTGGGGTCGCCGATCATCAGCAGTCGGCCGCGCGGTGAGCCATCGGCCTCGCGATAGATGCGGTCTAGGATCGCGTACTGCAGGGCATCGGTGTCCTGGAACTCATCGACCAGGGCGACCGGCCAGGCGGCGTGCAGCGCATCGGCCAGCGGGCGCGCATCGTCGGCACGGGCAGCCTCGCGGCTGAGCGCGGCGTCGACGGTTTCGAGCAGGCTGTCGAAGCTCTGCAGCCGCCGTTGCGCCAGCAGTACCTGCAGACGCGCGCGCGCATCGGCGACCAGCACTTGCAGCAGGCGCAGCGGCAGCTGCTGCGCGCGCGCCGCAAGTTGTTCGCCCAGCGGCTGCGCCGCCGCGGTCGCCGCCAGTACGCGTGAATCGTTCTGCGCGGCCTTCAGCACGCCGGTCAGGCCGCGCGCCTTGCACAGGCTGCCGAGTTCGGACTCACCGGGCGGCGGCCCGTGTGGTGCGCGCAGGCTGTCGGCGAGTGCGCGCAGTGCGCGCGGCAGCACCGCGTTCTTGGCGAACACGCCGGGCAGCTCGGCGACGCTGTCGAGCTGATCGGCCAGCGCCGGGTCGGCGGCAAGTTCGGCCAGCTCCGCCGCCTCGATCTGCATGCCCGGCATCAGGCCAAGCTTCAGCCACTCGCGCAGGCGCCTGATGTCGAGCTCCAGCCCGCTGGCCTCCATCAGCAGGCGCAGCGGCTGATCGTCAGCGCCCTGCTGCAGGCAGCGCCAGAGGTCCTGCACCACTTCGTCCAGCAGCGCGTCGGAGGCGACCAGCTCGCCGCCGTCGAAGTCGACGCCGCAGGCGAAGGGTTGGTCGGCGAGGATGCGCCGACACAGGCCGTGCAGGGTGCTGATCGGCGCGTGATCGAGCTCGGCCTGGGCCAGGCGCAGGCGCTGCAGATCGGCCAGCGCCGTGGCCTGCGTGTGCCAGCGCGCCTGCAGCCACAGCGCAGCGGCATCGTCGGCCGCCGACGGATGTTCGATGCCTGAACTGTGCTGCGCGGCCTGCGCTTCGGCCCACAGCAGACGCCGCCGCAGGCGCTCGCGCAGCTCCTGAGCGGCGGCTTCGGTAAAGGTGGTGACCACGATCTGGCGCGAGCTGAAGCCGAACTCCAGCAGCAGACGCAGGTACAGCACCGCGATGGTCCAGGTCTTGCCGGTGCCGGCGCTGGCCTCGATCAGGCAGCGGCTGCCGGGCGCCAGCTGCAGGCTCTGCCAGCCGCTCACGGCGGCGGCGCCAGATCGAGGCAGGCGTGCAGGCGCTCGGCGAACGCGCGCAGGCGATCCAGATCTTCGCTGCCCGGCTCAAGATCGAGCTCGGCCACCAGCAGGCGCGCATAGCCGGGCGCGTAGTCGCTCTCGCCGGTGCGGAACGGCGGCGCGCTGGTCCAGGCCTTGTCGACCGCATCGGCGAGGCGCTCGGCGAACGGCGGTGCATCGGGCTTGGCCGGCTCGCGCTCGACGCACAGCGCGCTCCAGCTGCTCTTCGGCAGATAGGGCAGCTGGGCGCCCTGGCCTTGCAGCCACCACTGCAGCAGTTGATGCAGGCGCGCTTCGAGCTGGCCCAGCAGGCTCTGTTGCAGCGGCGCGTCGGCAATGCACAGGGCGGCGTCCCAGGCGTTGAGGCCGTCGATCCACGGCGCCGACGATGCGGAATCGAGCAGGGCCAGAATGCGCAGCGGCTGAACAGTCTGCACTGATCCCGCGCTGAGCAGACGCAGGCAGGCCCAGTCGATGAACAGCGGCAGGCGCTGCTTGAAGTCCAGTTCCCCCTCGGCCAGCAGCAGCGAAGCCTTGTCGCTGACTGTTGCCCGCGGCCAGGCCCGCAGCAGCCAGTCACCGCCCGCTGCACGCGTATAGAGGCCATCGACTTCGCCGAGCAGTCGAGTGCGCTCGATGCGCAGATCAATCGCCGCGCTGTGCAGGCTGCGGCCATCGAAATCCGGCGCCGCAGCCGCCAGCGTTTCCAGCAGCGCCTGCAGCTTGCTGCGCTCGTCAGCCCAGGCACGCAGGCCCGGCCGCCCCGGCGCCAGCAGGCCGCCCAGGCGCAGCCAGGCCGGTGGTGCTTTCGGCACGGACACGGCAGCGCGCTGCAGCAGCCCGCGCAGCAGGCGCTGGCTGACCTGCTCGCGCGCGTCCAGGCGCGACTGCAGCGGCTCGCTGTCGGGCAGGCGCTCGTCGTCGAGCGCATCCAGCCGCAGCTGCAGGCCCTGCGCCAGCACCTGCCGCGCCGGATCACGCCAGAAGCCGTGCAGGGCGCGCAGTTCGAGCTGTGCCGGCAGCTCGGTCGGTGCGCTCAGGCTGCTGTCGACGAAGGGCGGCAGTGCGGCCAGCCGACCGCTGCGCGGCAGTTCGACAAAGGCCTGCTGGTGCGAGTACAGGCGCGGATCGCTGGCATCGAAATGGCGCGGGTCGAACGGCTGCAGTGGGTGCTCGATCCGCCACGGCCGCGGGCTGACGGTGTCATCGGGATCGAGCCCGGCGCTGGCATCAAGCAGGGCCAGCAGTTCGCCCAGCGGCGCCGCCGGGTTGCGCTGGCCGCCGTCCTTGACCGCCGCGCCGAGATAGCTCAGGTGCAGCATCTGCCGCGCCGACATCAGGGTTTCCAGAAACAGATAGCGGTCGTCGGTGCGCTGCTCGCGGTCGTACATCCGCGGCTGTTGGCGCATCAGATCAAGCCCGCCGTCGGCGGCGCGACGCGGGAACTCACCCTCGTTCAGACCGAGCACGGCGACCAGGCCGAACGGGATCGCGCGCTGCGGCACCATGCCGCAGAAAGTTATACCGCCGAGCAGAAACGGCTGCCGCTCCGGCACCGCCTGCAGACGCTCTTCGAGCAGGTCGCGGACCAGCTCGAACGGCAGCTCTGGATCGAGTTCGAGCGCACCCGGCTCGGCGGCCAGGCCCTGCAGCAGCTGGCGCAGCGCGCTGTCGGCTTCGCGCGCGGCGGCATCGTCGGGGTCGATCCGGAACAGGCTGTCGAACACCGCGTCCAGCCGCTCCGCCCAGCGGCTCAAGGGCAGCCGCGATTCGGCCAAGTCGAACAGGCTCTGCAGCGCCTGCAGCAGCGCATCCAGCGCGCCGACCTGTTCGGCGCCGGCGCCGTGCACGCCGGCCAGCGGCGCGAGCTCGCTGCCATCGCCGAGCTGCACTCCACGTGGCTCGTCTGCACCGGCGCTGTCCTCCAGCAGATAGCCGGCCAGCAGACGATCGACGCCCCAGGCGAAGCTGTGCGGGTACAGCGGCGGCAGGCCGAAGCGCAGGCGGAAGTCGGCGTCGAGGCCGCTGCTGCTGTGGCTGGCGCGCAGCCACTCGGCGATGCCGTCGACGCCCTCGCCATCCAGCCCGAACCGGCGCGCGATCTCCGGCACCTGCAGCAGATCGATCAGCTCGGGCGCGCTCAGTCGCAGCGAGGGCAAGGCCAGCAGTCGCCGCACCGCCGCGAACAGGCGATGACTGCGCGCGGTGCTGACGTCAGCGAGGTGATACGGCAGCCGCGCTCGCGAATCGCCAGCGGGGCCGAACACCGCGGCGATCAGCGGCACATAGGCGGCGATGTCGGCGGCCATCACCACAATCTCGCCAGGCGCCAGCCGGGCGCGGCCGCGTGCGTCGGCGCCGGTCACCGCCAGCAGCACCTCGCGCAGGGCTTCGAGCTCACGCAGTCGGGTGTGGCAGGCATGCACGCGCAGGCTGTCGTCGCCGACTTCGGCGGCGCACACGATGTCGTCGTCAAGATTCACCCGCAGCAGGTCGAGGTCGAGCCGGCGCAGGCTGTCCTGCAGGCGCTGCAGTCGATTGACCGGCGCGCTGTCGGCGCGGTCGCGCCAGTGGCGCAGGTCCTCGCGCACTTCGTCGATCTCGGCCAAGGCGAGGAAGAACTGCTGGCCGAGACGGCCCCAGCGCGCCAGCAGCGGATGGCCGTGTTCGAGGAAGTAGTCGCCCTCGCCGGCGGCTTCGATCGCGGCGGATTCCTCGGCACGGCGCGCTGCCAGGGTGTCGAGATCGCGGCTCAGCCCGCCCCAGAACTCGCGGCAGGGGTCGGGTGCGTACAGCGCCACCAGCCGCGAGTCGGCCAGCGCGCGCAGCACGGCGAGCTCCTGCGGCGGGCAGTGGTTGAGCCCGAACACATGCAGCGGCGGCGCCGGTGGCAGCTCGCGCAAGCGCGGCAGCAGCTGCGCCAGCACGTCGGCGCGGTGCGCACCGAGGTCGCGCTTCAGCTGCCGCCACAGCGGCGCGATCAGTTCGCCCTCCAGCCGCGCGCGCGGGCTGTCGAGATGCGCCAGCACGCGCTGGCCGCGTTCCCAGCGCTGCAGCCAGTCGGGCCGATAGACCATGTACTGCGAATACAGCCGCGCCAGCCGATCGGCCAGCTGAAAGCGTCGCCGCGCCTGCGCATCGCGGCTGCCCTCGCCCAGGTAGTGCGCGATGCGCGTGGGGTCGAGCCCAGGTGCGCCCTCGGCCAAACGCTCGAACACCGCCCAGCGCAGCTGCGCACGTCGATACGCCGGCAGCGCCACCTCCTGCTGGCCGAGCTGCTGCTGCGCGAGGCGGTCGATCCAGGTGCTCGGCAGCAGCACCTCGAAGTTGGCGACGATGCCCTGCGGCCCGCGTGCCTGCGCCAGCGCGCGCGCCAGCCAGTGGCGCATGCCCGGATGCGCGGCGAGCACGGTCTGCGGGGTCAGCACATCGTCCGGCGGCGCCGCATCGAGCAGCTCCAGCAGCGGTTCGAGCAGGGCCTCAAGCCGGCTGGCGCGATACACCACCAGACCGCGTTCGGCGCGACCGCCATCGATGTGCTGCAGCTCTGCCACGCCGGCCCCGGGTCACCACACAAGGGCGCTAGTGTGCCCGCGTGGGCGGCATCGGAGGGCTGCGGGTTCGAGTCTCCGGCCGCAGGCACCCGGCTTGCCGCGTGCCTGACACGTTGCCGCGCCTGACCTCGTCACAGGGAGTACCCAACCGCGAGGCAATCGACATGGCTACCCGCATCCCGCGCCGCTTTCGGCAGTTGATCTCCCTGTTTTCCTTGCTGTTCGGCCTGATCGGCGCTTCCGGCAGCCAGGCGCAGTCGTATCAGTTCTTCCGCGTGCTCGGCCCCGGCGGCCAGCAGTCGAACGTGCCGATCGGGCAGGTGGCGCTGGCGGGGAACGGCCAGGTGCTGGCTTTCAACAATGCCAGCGGCGGCGTGTTCGGCGGTGGCGCCAGCGGGGCGCAGCTGGTCGCGCTGGATCTGGTCAGCGCCAGCTTCAGCCTCGCCAGTACCACCGCTGGCGGTGCGCCATCGGCCAATGCCACCGCAGCGGATCGCCCGGCGCTGTCGGCCGACGGCCGCTACATCGCATTCGAGACCAACTCGGCGACCTGGACCGGCGGCCTGGCCGGCGTGCATCTGGTGCGGATCGATCGCCAGAGCCGCGAAGCCCGCCTGCTCAACCTCACCACGGCAGGCAGTCTGCCGGGCGCGACCTTGAGCGCGCTCGGTGGGCTCTCGGCCGATGGCCGCTTCGCCGTGTTCACCTCGGCTGCGGCGCAGCTGGTCAGCGGTGATCCCGGCAACAGCAGCAACAGCGTGTTCGTGCGCGACGCCGAGCTGGGCCTGAGCGAACGCATCGATCTCGCGGTCGGCGGCGGTGCCGGCAATGGCGGCAGCTTCGGCGAGCTGCCCTCGATCAGCGCGGATGGCCGCTACGTCGCCTTTGCGTCGACGGCGACCAACCTGGTGTCACCGCCGCCCACCACCACCGGCACCCAGCGGATCTGGTTGCGCGACCGCCTCACCCAAGCCACCCGCTTGCTCAGTGTCGGCCCCGGCGGGGTTGACCTCACCGGCGCCGGCAACGCCGCGCTGTCGGCGGATGGCCGGTTGCTGGTGTTCCGCTCCAACGCGGCCGCGTCGGGCACATCGCAGCTGTGGGTCCGGCGGCTGGCGGACAGCGCGGCGATTGCGGTGCCCGCGGCCAGCGGTGGCGGCCGCTGCGACGCTGCGCGAATCAGCAACAGCGGCCTGGTGATCGCGCGGTGTCGGCAGAGCCAGCCCGGCCTGCCCAGCCAGGTCTACGCCTGGAGCCTGCAGCAGCCGACCCAGCCGCTGGCCTTGCTCAGCGGCAGCGATGCAGGCAACACCGTGCCGGGCAATGGCAACAGCGGCGCCAGTCTCGCGCTGAGTGCCGACGGCCGGGTGATTGCATTCGAGTCCGATGCCAGCGATCTGGTCGGCGGCGACAGCAATGCGGCGACCGACGTGTTCATGTATCTGGACCCCAGCGTGCTCGACGCACTGTTCGCCGACGGCTTCGAGTAGCGCGCGGCGCTCAGGCCCCGAAGCGCAGCAGATGCGCCTCATCCGCGGGCAGACGGCCCGCCATCAGCTCGTTCCACACCTGCACGATGGCCGCAGCGCCGGACTGCCGGTGCAGTTGCAGATGCGGGCCGAAGTGGCGCTGGATATCCAGCCAGGCGGCGTCGAAGCGCTTTTCGTAGACCTCGGTGCCCCAGGCCTTGGCACAGGCGAGCGCGGCACTGGGAGCGAAGAACAGCTGCTCCTGGCGCGGCACGGAGGCCGCTGCAGCTTCGCTGCGCCCGGCGGCGGTTGCGCTGCCGTGAGTCATGCCGATCAGCAGGCTGAGGCTGTCCACACCACCGCGCTGATGCACCTGCTCGCGCAGGCCGGCATGGCCGGCGAAATCGAGCAGGATCGGCGCGCTGCCGGCCGCGATCGGCGGCTGCTCGGCCAGTTCGGCATAGCTGCACACCGCATCGAACAGCGCGTGCGCCTGCACGCTCGGCACATTCGCCGGTGAGGTCAGGCCGATCAGCGGCGGGCGTGGCCGGTCGAAATCGCGGCTGAACATCAGCGCGGTCGCCAGTGCGGTCTTGGACGAGGCAGAGCTGAGCAGCAGCGGGCGAGTGCCGGTCGGATCGAGGCTGGCGAGGTGTTCGCGCAGCAGGAAGGCGGTCTGCGCCAAGGGCTGCAGCACCGGCTGCAGGGGATCGAGGGGGTCGTCATTCCGTCCAAGGCGCTGCAGCCACTGGTACACCGCCGGCAGCTCAGCGCGGGCGGCGGCGCCATCGAACAGCCGGCTGGCGCTGAGCCGGGTTGGTGCGATCACCCACTGCGAGGCCATCGGCAGAAAGCCGTACAGCCATTCACCGAACTCGACTCCGGGACAGGCGGACTCGACCACCTGCGCATAGCCCCACACCGGCACCAGGGCGTAGGCGCGGTCGTCGGTCGGGAAGAAATCGAAGTAGCGGAAGCGCTCGCCGAGCAGGGCGTAGGTCGCATTGTTCGCCGTCAGCGCGAACTCGGCGGTGGCCAGACGCACCTCGCCCGGTGCGAGCGACGGCGCGGCACAGCGGCGCTGGCGAGTCTGCGCTGGCGCGGCGCGAGCGACCTCGATCACGTCGAAGACAGGCGGGTTGAGGGTGTCCATCGGCAGCTCGCAGTGCAGGGAAGGGCGGATGGTAGCCCGCACGCGCGATGACGACGGTGCCGAACGGCGACAGCGCGGGGCCAGGCCGCGCCATCACCCTTGCCAACGTGCGCTGCGCCGCCACACCCAGCCATAGAGCACCGGCAGCACCAGCAGGGTCAACAGGGTCGAGGAGATCACTCCGCCGACCACCACGGTCGCCAACGGCCGCTGCACCTCGGCGCCGGCACCGACGTTGAAGGCCATCGGCAGAAAGCCGAGCGAGGCCACCAGGGCAGTCGTCAGCACCGGCCGCAGCCGGCTTTCGGCGCCCTCGCGAATCGCGGCCTGCAGGGCCAGACCGCGCTCGCGCAGGCCGCGGATGCAGTGGATCAACACCACGCCGTTCAACACCGCCACGCCCGACAGGGCGATAAAGCCGACCCCCGCCGAGATCGACAGCGGCAGCTCGCGCAGCCACAGCGCCAACACGCCGCCGGTCAGCGCCAGCGGCACGCCGCTGAAGATCACCAGCGCGTCACGGCCGCTGCCAAAGGCGAGATAGAGCAGGCCGAAGATCAGCAGCAGGGTCGCCGGCACCACCCAGGCCAGCCGTTCGCTGGCGGTGATCAACTGCTCGAAGCTACCGCCGTAGCTGACCCAGTAGCCGGGCGGCACCGCGACTTCGCTCGCGATGCGTTGCTGCAGCTCGGCGACAAAGCGGCCGAGATCGCGCCCGCGCACATTGGCGGTCACCACCACCCGGCGCTTGCCGTTCTCGCGGTTGATCTGGTTCGGCCCTTCGGAGATCTCGATCCGCGCGACCTCGCGCAGCGGCACCACGCCCGGCCCCCCGCTGGCCCAGTTGGCGAGGTGTGAGACCTCATCGGCATTGGCATCGGCGTGCGGCAGCGGAATCGGTAGATCGGCCAGCCGCGCCGGATCGCTGCGCAGGGCTTCGGGCAGGCGCACCACGATGTCGAAACGACGATCGCCCTCGAACAGCTGGCCGGCATGGCCGCCGCCGACCGCGATCTGGACCGCGTCCTGCACCGCATCGGCATTCAGGCCGTGCCGCACCAGTCCGGCGGGGTCGGGCGTGATGCTGAGCAGGGGCAGGCCGGTGGTCTGCTCCAGATTCACATCGGCGGCGCCCTCAATGCCGGCGGCGACGCGCTGGATCTGTTCGCCCAGCGCCGCCAGAGTGTCGAGGTCATCGCCGTGGATCTTGATCGCCACGTCAGCGCGCACGCCGGAGATCAGCTCGTTCATGCGCATCTGGATCGGCTGGGTGAACTCGTAGTTGTTACCCGGCAGTACGCTCACCGCGGCCTCGATCTCGGCCACCAGCTGGGCCCGCGGCTTGCGCGGATCGGGCCAGTCGGCACGCGGCTTGAGCATGACGAAGGTGTCGGCCACCGAGGGCGGCATCGGGTCGGTGGCGACCTCGGCGGTGCCGAGCTTGCCGAACACCCGCAGCACCTCGGGCACGGCCTGGATGCGGGTCTCCAGCAGGGCCTGCATCTGCACCGCCTGGCTCAGGCTGGTGCCGGGGATGCGCAGCGCATGCAGGGCGATATCGCCTTCGTCCAGGCTGGGGATGAACTCGCTGCCCATGCGGCTGGCCAGCACGCCGCTGGCCACGACCAGCGCTGCTGCGCCGGCCAGCACCGGCAGCCGTGCGCGCAGGGCCAGGCCCAACAGTGGCGCGTAGCCGCGGCGAGCCGCGCGCAGTACGCGGTTGTCGTGCTCGGCCACCCTGCCGCCCATGAACTGCGCGATCGCCGCCGGCACGAAGGTCAGCGACAGCAGCATCGCCGCCGTCAGCGCCAGCACCACGGTGAATGCCATGGGGTGGAACATCTTGCCTTCGATGCCGCTGAGCGCGAACACCGGCAGATATACCGCGGCGATGATCGCCACTCCGAACAGGCTGGGCCGGATCACCTCGGCGCTGGCGCTGGCGGTGAGCTCGAAACGCTCGTCGCGGGTCAGCACCCGACCCAAGGACTGCTGGCGTTCGCCGAACCGGCGCAGACAGTTCTCGATGATGATCACCGCGCCGTCGACGATCAGGCCGAAATCGAGCGCGCCCAGGCTCATCAGATTGCCGGAGACGCCGCCGCGCAGCATGCCGGTGAGGGTCATCAGCATCGCCAGCGGGATCACCGCCGCGGTGATCAGGGCCGCGCGCAGATTGCCCAGCAGCAGGAACAGCACCGCGATCACCAGCAGCGCGCCTTCGACCAGATTGTTGCGCACCGTCGCGATGGTGCGATCCACCAGCACGGTGCGGTCGTACACCGCGTTCACCCGCACGCCTGCCGGCAGGCTGGCCTGCACCTCGGCCAAGCGCGCCGCGCTGGCGCGGGCGACCGCGCGGCTGTTCTCGCCGACCAGCATGAACACGGTGCCTAGCACAACCTCTTCACCGTTCTGGGTGGCCGCACCGGTGCGCAGCTCGGGGCCTTCGCCGACCTCGGCGACATCGCCGATCCGGATCGGCACGCCGTCGCGGCGGTCCAGCACGATCGCCGACAGTGCGGCCAGATCGGCCGCCTGCCCGGGCACCCGCACCAGATACTGCTGGCCGCTGCGCTCGATGTAGCCGGCGCCTGCATTGCGGTTGTTGCGCGCCAGCGCGGCGACCACGTCCTGCAGGCTGAAGCCATAGGCGACGAGCTTGGCCGGATCCGGGGTGACGTGAATCTGGCGGGCGAAGCCGCCGATGGTGTTGACCTCGGTGACGCCGGGCACGCCGCGCAGCTGCGGCCGCACCACCCAGTCCTGCAGGGTGCGCAGATCGGTGGCGGTCCACGCGGTGCCATCGGGCCGGCGCGCGCCGGGCTCGGCCTCGACCGTGTACATGAAGATCTCGCCGAGGCCGGTGGCGATCGGCCCCATCTCCGGCTCCAGCCCCGCCGGCAGCTGCGAGCGCGTCTGCTGCAGGCGCTCGGCGACCTGCTGGCGGGCGAAGTAGAGATCGGTGCCGTCCTTGAACACCACGGTCACCTGCGACAGCCCGTAGCGCGACAGCGAGCGCGTGTAGGCCAGCCGCGGCAGCCCGGCCAGGGTCGTCTCGATCGCGAAGGTCACCCGCTGTTCGACCTCCAGCGGCGAATAGCCCGGCGCCTCGGTATTGATCTGGACCTGCACATTGGTGATATCGGGCGTGGCGTCGATCGGCAGGCGCTGGTAGCTCCAGACACCGAGTGCGGCGAAGCCGAGCGTGAGCACCAGCATCAAACCGCGCTGGGCGATGGCAAAGCGGATCAGGCGCTCAAGCATGGTCGCGCCTCCGCCGGTGGCAGGCGTCAGTGGTCATGTGAGGCTCCCGACTTTTCGATATCGGCCTTGACCAGATAGCTCTGCTCGATCACCACCGCATCGCCCGGGTTCAATCCGGCCAGCACCTCGACCTGCTGGCCGTCGCGGCGGCCGAGTTCGAGCGGGCGGATCTCGTATTCGTCGCCGACGCGGATGAACACCACATCGAAATCGCGAAAGCGCTGCAGGGCAGACAGCGGCACTCGCAGCGCGACTTCGGTCTCCTCCACCGTCACCTGCGCCCGCACCGCCGAGCCCGGCCGCCACTGGCCATCCGGGTTCTCTATGCGAGCGCGCGCCACCGTGCTCTGGCTGGCGGTAGCGGTCAGCGGCAGCACCCGCTCCAGCGTGGTCTCGATCTCGACCCCATCGGCCAGCCGTGAGACGCGCACCGACAGCCCCGGCCGGATGCGCTGGGCATCGGCGCCGAACAGATGCAGGTCGACCCACAGCACTGACAGATCGGCGATCTCGAACAGCGGTGCCTCGGCGGCGATCTCGCCGACGCTGGCGCTGCGCATCAGCACGGTGCCGGCCAAGGGCGCGGTGAGCGGATAGTTCGACAGGCTGACATTGCTCTCGACCGTAGCAAGACGCTGGCCGGCGCTGACGCGATCGCCCACCCCGACCTCGACGCTGCGGATCGGCCCGGCAAAGCGCGCCGACACCCGCGCATGACGGCCCTCGATCACGGTCAGTAGTCCCTGTACTTCGCGCTGGTCGCGGATCAGGCCCGGGCCGGCGGCAGCGACCCGGATGCCGGCCTGGTCGGCGACTGCCGCATCGATGCGGGTGCGACCCTCGTGGCTTGCGTACTGCCACTGCGCGCGTGCACCCGCGCCGAAATCGGCCTGCACCTGCACGTCAAACGAGTGCGGCTCGTACACCTCCAGGCCGCTGCGCAGATAGTCAGCCTGCACAACAAACGTGTGCACATCGACCGCGCCGCCGAGCCGGCTCAGGGTGACCTGCAGCTGGCCCGCAGCCGGCGCCAGCGGCTCGCCGTCGCGGTACAGCCAGGCGCGAAACTCCGGCGCGACGCCGCGCTCGAAGATCAGCAGCTCGACGCTGAGCGCGCCGTCGCGCAGCAGGCGACCGCCGTGCGGCCCTTGCCCGGTGGCGGGCTCGGCGTGGTCGTGGCTGTCGCCGTGGTCATCGTCATCGTCGTGGGCATGGGCATTGCCCTCGATTTCATCGTGTTCGGCATGCTCAGCGTGGTCGCCGTGCGCAGCAGCCGGCGCATCGGCCGGGTGGTCGCCGCCGCAGGCGCCGAGGGTCAGCAGGGCCGTCATCAACAGGCTGCGACGGACGAGATCGAGTGTGCTCATGGGGTGGTCTCCACTTCGGTCGTCGCGAGCGCCAGCGCTGGATCCAGCAAGGCCTCACCGGTCAGCCGCTGCAGTTCGATCAGGGCACGGTGGGCGGCCAGACGCTGCTGCAAGCGCTGCTGCCGCGCGTCGAGCTGTTCTGCCTGGATCTGCAGCCAGTCGAGATGACCGACCGCACCGGCGCGATAGGCGCGCTCGACCGCCTGTTCGGCCTGGGCCAGCGCGGGCAGCAGGTCGCGTTCGATCCGATCGGCGGCGTCCACCGCGGCATCGAGCGCGCTCCAGACCTCGACCAGGGTCGATTCCAGCCCGCGCGCGGTGGTCTCGCGTTCGAGCGCCAGCGCTGCCAGCTCGGATTCGGCGCCGCGGATTGATGGCGCCGCGCGGCCGGCGCTGCCGAACGGGATGCTGACGCTGCCGATCAGGCCCCAGTCGCGCTCGGCCTGCAGCCGGCGCAGGCCGAACTGCCATTCCACGTCGGCCACGCCACTGCTGCGCGCCAGCTGCAGGCGCGCCTCGCGCAGGCGCGCCTCGTCGGCGAAACGGCGCAGCGCCGGGCTGCGCTGCAGCAGGGTCTGCAGGCTGGCGAGGTCCGGCACCGGCGGCAGCACGGACAGGTCACGTGTGGCCAGCTCGATCGGCTCCAGCGCGGCGCCCCACAGCGCGCTCAAGCTGCGCAGCGCGCGCTGCTGCTGACGTATCGCCGCGGCGACCGCGCCTTCGGCGCGAATGCGTGCGGCCTCGGCCACCCGCTGCGCCGACTGCGGGGTGCTGCCGGCGCGCACGCGCTGTTCGATCGCCTTCTCCACCGCCTCGCGCTGGCGTAGATCTTCCTGCGCCAAGGCCTGCTGCTCGCTCGCGGCGACTGCATCGAGGTAGCGCCGCACCACCTCGGCCAGCAGGTCGAGCTGCAGCGCCTGCCGCTGCCAATCGATGCCGCTGCGCTGCAGCTCGACGAACTCAATGCGCGCCGCGCGTTTGCCGCCGCGCTCGAACAATGACGCCAGCGACAGGCTCAACTCCGCGCCGTCGAGGCCATGGGCCGCACCGCTGCCGAGCGCGTTCTCAACGCTGGCGCCGAGGCGCAGCGCGGGCCTCTGCGCCGCGCGTTCGGCCTCGGCCGCTTGCGTATCAAGTGCGAACTGCAGCCGCTGCAGCTCGGGGTGGTGGTCGATGACGCGTGCGAACGCGTCGTTCAAGGACAGGGGCGCAGCCGAAGTGATCGGCGCATGCGCGCCCAGCACAAGGGCCGCAGCGGCGAGCGCCGCGCGCAGCAGGTTCATGGGAAGGCTCCGGAAAGGGAAAGACCGGCTCAGAGCGTGCGAAAAATCCAGACGCCGTAGCGAGGGCGTCGCTGGGCGTTCGTGGCAAAGCGCGGTAGGTGAATTCAAGGGAGTTTGGCGGGCCAAATGACCGCAGAATTCGCGTAGCGCGCTGCCGCCACGGGCGTCCGGCGGCGGCCGCAGTAGGCGGATGGTTTTTTCACATGCTCTCAGCGCCGGGGCTGCAGCACCTATCCGGTGATCGGCGGACGCAGTGCGCGCGGCAGGGCGGTGTCGGCGCGCAGCCGCGCACCTTCGGCGAGCGGCTGCGCGACTGGCGCGAGGCTCAGCGGCAGCAGCTCGATGCTGGGCACGGTGGCCGAGTGCACGCAGCAGGGGCTGGCGTGCAGCAGGCGGCTGAAGGCGGATTCGGATTCGGATTCAGCACCGGGGACGGCTTCGGCCGCGAGTTCGGGTGCCGTGTCGTGCACGTCTGCGGGCTGAATCTCTGAGGGACCTGCAACGCTCAGCGCCGGCGTCGCCGCATGGCCATGCGTAGCGCCGTGGCCGCCGTGCGGGTGATGCGCCGGGTCGCTCAGACCGCTGCCCTGCAGCCAGTGCAGGGTCTCGTGCGCCTGTGCCGCCATCGACAGCGCCGGCTGCAGCACCAACACCAGCAACGCCAGCGCCAGCCAGAGCAGGCGTAGGGATGCGGGCAAGCGGGCGGAAGGACGCGACATGGCCGCGGACCTTAGCCGCTGCGGCCGGGGCTACACAATTGCATGCGTGCTGCGGACCATTTCGAAGGCCGTAGACTCATCGCCCTGCCACCGTCGGAGCGCCCATGCGCCTGCTGCTGATCGAAGACGACGCCCTGCTCGGCGAAGGACTCCAGGAGGCCCTGCGTCGCGCCGGCTACACCGTCGACTGGCTGCAGGACGGCATCAGCGCGCTGGCCGCTCTGCGCGACGGTGGCTTCGACCTGGCCGTGCTCGATCTCGGCCTGCCGCGGCTGGACGGCCTGCGCGTGCTGCGCGAGGCGCGCGCTGCCGGCGTCGCCGTGCCGGTGCTGGTCCTGACCGCACGCGATGAAGTCCGCGATCGGGTCGAGGCACTGGATGCCGGCGCCGATGATTTCCTCGGCAAGCCGTTCGACCCGGCCGAACTGCTGGCGCGGCTGCGCGCCCTGCTGCGTCGGCGCGAGCACTCGCCGCGGATGCAGCTGGGCTTCGCCGGCATCGAGCTCGACCCGGTCCGCTTCGAGGCGCATCTGGACGGGCAGCTGGTGGAGCTGCCGCGGCGCGAGTTCGCCCTGCTGCTGAGCCTGGTCGAGGCCGCGGGCAGGGTGGTCTCGCGCGATCTGCTGCAGCAGCGGCTGTACGGCTGGGATGACGACGTCAGCAGCAACATGCTCGATGTCCACATCCACCATCTGCGCCGCAAGCTGGGTGCGGAGCGGATCGGCACCGTGCGCGGAGTCGGCTATCGGCTGCAGGCCGCGCCATGAGAAGCCTGTCGCGACCCCTGCTGATCGGCCTGCTGCTGGTCACCCTGGCCACCGGCGCGCTCAGCGCCTGGGCAAGCTGGCAGGCGGCCCGCACCGAAGCCGACGAGTTGCTCGATGCGCAGCTGGCGCATTCCGCGCGCAGCCTGCAGGTGCTGGTCGGCGGCCTGCTGCCGGCCACGCCCGATGCCAGCGCCGCAGCGCGCAGCGTGCCGGTCTGGGACGGCGAGATGCGCGAACTGGGCGCGGCGCCGGCCGGTGCGCGCGGCCACGCCTACGAGCGCCAGCTGGTGTTCCTGGTCTGGCGCGAAGATTCCCTGCTGCTGCGCTCGAAGAACGCCCCCGTGCTGTCGTCAGATGCGGTCGGCGAGGGCTTCGGCGCGGTGCTGATCGACGGCGCGGAGTGGCGGACCTTCTGCCTGCATGCCGCCGACGGCCTGCGCTATTTCGCCGCCGAACCGATCGCATTGCGCCACCACATCGCCAGCCGGATCGCCCGCGGCATGCTGTGGCCGCTGCTGCTGGAGTTGCCCTTGCTGGCCCTGCTGATCTGGCTGGTGGTGCGCGCCGGCAGCCGTTCACTGCGACGGATCGCCCGTGCGGTGTCGGCGCAGGCCGGTGATGCGCTGGCGCCGATCGAGCGCGATCGGGTGCCGGCCGAGATCCACGGCCTGGTCGATGCGATCAACGGCCTGCTCGGCCGCGTCGACGAAACCCTGCGCCGCGAACGCCGCTTCATCGACGAGGCGGCGCACGAGCTGCGCACGCCGATCGCCGGCCTGCGTCTGCATTTGTCGAACCTGGCCGCGGCCGAGGACGAGGCCTCACGCCGCCGCGCGCTGGCGCAGGCGGAGCGCGGGCTCGGCCGGCTGCAGCGCGCGGTCGAACAGTTGCTGACCCTGAGCCGGCTCGGCGCCGCCGCGCCGCCGCCCGCGCTTGAGCCGGTCGATCTCGATCGCCTGCTGCAGCAGCTGCTGGCCGAGTGGGTCGACAGCGGCCTGCTCGCCGAGGACGCAGTCGAACTGGTGGCTGCGCCCGATCTGCGCGTCAATGCCGATACCGCCCAGCTCGGCATCCTGCTGCGCAACCTGGTCGACAACGCGGTCCGCCATGGCGGCACGCCTGCGCAGCTGCGCATCGAGCTGCAGGCCGAAGGCAGCGAGGTGCTGCTGGCGGTCGAGGACCAGGGCCCCGGCATCGAACCGGCCGAACGCGCGCGCGTACTCGACAGCTTCTATCGGGTGCCCGGCAGCCGCGCCGAAGGCAGCGGCCTCGGCCTCGCCATCGTCGCCCGCATCACTGATCTTTCTGGCGGCCGTCTGCAGCTGGGCGCCGGCCGCGACGGCCGCGGGCTGCGGGTGGAGCTGCGTCTGCCTGCGGCGACGCACTCCCCCGCGCGCGCTGAAGCTTCTTAATTCGGCCAACACATTAGCGTGAGGTGGGAGCACTTCAGACCGCGCATTCACACGTGGGCGCCGGATGTCTTCTTGACCCGCTACGGCCATCATTCGAGTGGCTGTGTCTACTCAGAGTCCGTTGTCGACAGATTCGATAACATGCGTGCCGCCACCGGTGACACCTGTGGGTGTATCAGGACAGAGTTGGAACGGAAAAACGGATCCAGGCCCGCAAAACGAGCAGGTCGTTTCTATCGAGTGCCAGAGGGCGCCGTCGGGAAACCTCAGCTGTGGCGCAGAGTTCGACAGGAGCCGATCTAGCGCCTTCGGCGGTGTCGCAAGCCGAGTCGCCTCTGGATTCTGGCGTGCAAACCCGTCGGTGAAAATTGGCCGAAGCCACCAACCTCTCCTCCGCTTGGACCAAACGTCGCGCCGCGCACCGATCCATCTCTGTAATACTCCATGATAGATTTCACCACACTGGCACGCAGTTTTCCGACATATTGCGTTTTCAGGATAGCCCCTAGGTGGCGCCGAAAAACTCCTTTCCGACAATACGGACGATCAAGAAAACGCGCGGCTTTCGCTCAATAGTGTTGCAGTTCTCGCTATTGCCAGTTGGCGAAAAAAGGTAGACTCAAGATGACAACAGCGATGCCACACACCGCTTGGCTAAAGAAGACAGGAGCGAAAGTCCAGACAGCAGATGGTATTTCAGTTGCTGTGTATGAACTCAGCATCGACCACACTGACGGCCCGGCGCTAACGATGTGGGCAAAGCATTTTCGCCAACACTACTGCCTCGACGACCAGATTGATCGCCTGAGGAAAGGGACGAGTAAGTCACGATCGCAATATTTGACGGATTTGGTTTTCCCGCATAAAACAGAGGACTTTGGGCCCGCTACGCGGTCGGGTGACTTCGCAGAAATTTTGATCGCTGACCTTCTTGAAAGCCAACTGGGATTTTGGGCACCGCGCACCCGCTACGGCGACAAGCTCGTACGAAACGAGTCGCCGAAGGGCACCGATGTGCTCGGGTTCAAATTCGGTGGCGTTGGTCCTTCCAAGCCGTCCAGAAAAGATATCCTGATCTCCTTTGAGTCCAAAGCACAGCTCAGTGGCAAAAAAGCGAATACAAGATTACAGGACGCAGTCAACGACTCAGCCAAGGACGTATATCGGATATCAGAGTCGCTCAATGCGATGAAACGTCGCCTAATTGCGCGAACAGACGATGAAGGCGCGGATCGCGTGGAACGGTTCCAAGATGGACTTGAGGTGCCCTACGTTAGAATGTCTGGAGCCGCAGCCATCTTTTGCTCCAGCGTTTACGACCCCGGGCAAATACCCAAAACCGACTGCGCGGAGCATGAGAACGTCGATAATCTCATGCTCGTGGTGCTGCATTCCGAAGCGCTTATGGGGTTTGTCCATGCGCTCTATGAAAGGGCTGCCAATGAAGCCTGAACGACGCGCTCGTCTCGCAGCGGCGATCACGCTCTCGAAGGGCAAGATGTACGAGTACGGTGTACCGGAAGACGATCACATTGCGCTTCCTGAAGGACTGGATCTGGAGATGCAGTTTCCCTTGGCCGTCGGAACCGTGGGTGACTTTGCGTCTGAAGCAGTGGCGAAGGCCATTGGCATGGCGGGCGATGTGCAGACGCCGCGCGACGAAGTCATCTTTTCGGCCCAGGTTCTTCAGGCGTTTGATGATTCGCTGCTCAACCAAGATCTCTCCTTCAACCTGCGCTTGTTGGCTGCAGCGGGCTTCTACCTCGGCGATGTGCCCGGGAATGCCGCAGTGCAGATAGCCAAGCTGGCTCAACTCGAAAACCCTCAAGGCGACCCACTGGCTCTCGCTGCAAGGGCCGCCATGGACAAGCCATGGAGTCAGACAGACAATGTCGTTGATTTCAGCTATGCGACAGCCATTCTTGGTGCGCTCGGCGAACACTTCAAGTCCGGTGACGGGAGCGACAGAGCTACCGTCGCGATCAGCAAGTTGCGCAGTTGGGCATATGCGAATGCTTCAGCGCACGAACTGCTGATGGCTGATTTGCTCGGCGCTGTAAGCGCGACACGCATTGCAAACTCTGCTTGGACCTTGCTGCCGCACTACAGTGAGCTGAGTGAAAATAGCTGGCAACCTTACTTATCTCGACCCGCGTCAATCAAAGAGATGTGGCCATCCCAACGAATGGTTGGTGACGCTGGCCTATACAAGGGCAGATCGGGTGTCGTTCAGATGCCTACGAGCGCCGGGAAGTCGAGGGCAACTGAACTCATCATCCGGTCGGCGTTCCTTTCGGCGCGAACCAAATTGGCGTTGGTCATTGCACCGTTCCGTGCTCTGTGCCAAGAGATCGCCAGCGATCTTGAAAGAACATTCAGAGACGACGGCTACAACGTCAACCAACCGAGCGACGCGCTGCAGCCGGACATTGAGTTCGATATCTTCGACGTGTCGATCGAGTCGCCGCCCCAGGTTGTTGTGTTGACCCCGGAGAAGCTCCTGTACATCCTGCGACAGGAACCCGAAATCGTTCAGAAGGCCGGCTTGGTGGTCTATGATGAGGGGCACCAATTCGACACCGGCACGCGCGGCGTGATTTATGAGCTGCTACTTACCTCGATCAAGAGGCTTTTGCCCGACTCGGCCCAGAGCGTGCTGATCTCTGCGGTCATCCAGAACGCGGCGGCCGTTGCCACGTGGCTTCTCAAGGACGGGTCAAGGGTGGTTTCCGACAAGTCCTTGCAAGCTAGGCGACTCGTCGCGTTTGCAAGCCTCCCTCTGGGGAGGGATGGCCAGCTTCAATTCAATGTCGCGTTCGACAGTGAGCAGGACTTTTTCGTTCCACGGGTCATCGTGCCCGAACTGCAGCCGCGTCTTCCAAGAGAAAAGTCGGACCGATACTTCCCCACGAAGGAGAGTGGCTCCATCGCACTTTACCTTGGCTTGCGCCTTCTGGAGAACGGCGGTGTCGCGATTTATGCGGGCCGAAAGGCCTCCGCGTCTAAAATCGTCAGAGATGCAGTCGAGCAGACATTTCGGCGCGGAATCTCGCTAGAGCCGCCATCAACGCACAGCGACCCTGAAGAGATTCGCCGCTTCGTAAACCTCTTCTCAAGGAACTTTGGTGCCGACGCTTACTTGACGAAGGGCGCTGCTCTTGGCATTTTTGCCCACCATGGCAACACGCCGCAAGGGATTAGGATTGCAATCGAGTATGCGATGCGACAGCGGCTTATTCGATTAATCGGCTGCACCTCAACCCTTGCGCAGGGCGTCAACCTCCCTATCCGATATCTGCTTGTGACGAGCGCCATGCAGGGGCGGGAGTTGATTAAGGCGCGGGATTTTCATAACTTGATGGACCGGGCTGGACGTGCGGGGATGTATGGTGAAGGGACGGTGATCTTCACCGGCCACCGACTGTACGACGAGCGAGTCACCGAATCGCGTCGCTGGGATAATGCCGTTAATTTGATCCACCCTGACAGCGCCGAGCCAACTCGGAGCACGTTGCTCTCGATTTTCGATCCGATGAAGAACGAGACGGGAACACGAGCTTTGGGCAGGCCAAGCCCCGTCGAGTTGGCAGCCATGATCGTTGATGATTGGGAGGGGCTGTATGAGGCTATCGGGAACATCTCCGCCGAACTGCAAAGTAAGAAGTTCTCGGTTGAGTCGTTGCGGGAGCAGCTCAGGGCTAAGAAAAAGATCATCGAGGCAGTTGAGAGTTTTTTGATGACCTATCGCAGCGATGTGGATACCGAGACTTTCGTTGCAAACGCGAGGGAACTGGCAAGCGAAACCTTGGCGTTTTCTCTTGCGACCCCAGAACAAGAAGCGCTGTTGACAGATATGTTTGAATCCGTGGCGCGGCGCATCGATGTGCGTGTTCCCAATGTCGACGACCAACACCGCTTCGGGCGCACCCTCTTGGGGATCGATCATGCCCTGAAAGTTGAAGCGTGGGTGATTGAGAACGAGAGTGTGATCGGGGCATCGCAATCGACTGATGACTTGTTCGAACTCCTGTGGCCCCTCTTGACTAAATTATCCTCTGAGAAGCGGCTCTTTGATACTGTGCCCGAGGGCGCACTCAACGCGTTAGCCAAAGGATGGCTGGCAGGCCGATCCTTCGCAGCTCTTCTGCAAGATCTAAGCATACTTGAAGCCACATATTCGCATGGGAAGTCCAGGAGAGCGTTCGATTTGGATTTGGTTGTTGCCCTTTGCGAGCAGACTTTTGGCTTTGAATTTGCGTTGCTGCTTGCTTCGGTTAAAGAGTCGTTCGTAGCGCGAGCAACTGAAGAGTTAGGGGAGTCGATCGCGGGCCACCTTGACCTGCTACAGAAGAGGTTGAAGTACGGGCTTCCTAGTCTAGATTGCATCTCGTACTACGAGGCGGGATTTTCGGAGCGCGTGATTGCACAGGCCCTATCGGAGGGGATGATCTGGGAATCTGCTGAAACTAGAGATGGCGCCCGTAAGCTGATCAGACGGCATCCGGATGACATCAACGTGATCCTGCGTGATTTTCCATCGCACTTCACCGAAGTATTCCGCACCATCGTGGCGAATTAAGGTGGTTTATCTCAAGCATCGCCGATCAATTTGAGCGACCCGCCGCAATGGCCCGCCTGCCGCACACCGCCCACCTCGGTTTACAGCGCGCAGCAGCGCCCGCGTTCAGCCACAATTCGTCACCTGGCCAGCCCGAATGCGGGCGCAGCCTTGGGTGATCCGCGCGGTGGGCGGGTCCAACTGTTCTTGGCGGGGGGAGCCACGATGTCAGATGCATCCGGGTCGATGTGCAGGTCACTGTGCGGCCTGCTGCTGTCGGCAGCTCTGCCCGCCACGGCGCAGCCCGCGCCAGCCGCGCCCGAACCGGCGGCCGTCACCGAACCCGCATCCGCCGAGCTGTCCGGCCCCACCGGCGGCTGGCGCTATCACGGCCTGCTCGGCACGCCGGATGAAGTGCGAGTCGCCTATCCGACCCCGCCAATCGATCGCGGCGGCCAGCGCGGGCGCAGCCTGATCGAAGGTCGCCTGCGCGGCATCGACGCCACCCGCCGCGCGCAGACCTTGGCGGTCAATGGCAATCCGCTGCCGCTGTATACCGACGCCGAAGGGCGCTTCGCGCGGCCGTACGCGTTCGGCGCCGGCTCCAACAGCGTGGCGGTGATGAGCGCCGAAGGCGAGGTGCTGAGGCGAGCACAGTTCTACGAGGCCAATGCGCTGAAGACCCCGGCGCGCATCCGCATCGTGCTGGGCTGGGACGATCCCGGCGCCGAGGTCGATCTGCACGTACTCACGCCCGATGGCCAGCACGCCTATTGGGCTGATCCGGTGATGAGCAATGGCGGCGGGCTGGATGTCGACAGCGTCGATGGCCCGGGCCCCGAGGTGTTCACCATGACCGCGCCGCTGCGCGGCACCTATGCGGTCTACATCAACTACTGGGGCAACCTCGGCGCGGGTGGCTACAACTTCGATGAAGGCAGCAACGATCGCGACATGATCACCACCCAGATCAGCCTGGTGTTCAACGAGAACACCGTCAACGAGCGCCGCGAGACCTTCCTGGTGCCGCTGCGCGCGATCGGCGATCTGCAGCTGATCAAGTCGTTCGACTACTGACGCACCGGCCGGCTCCGGCCCTATCGCACTCTTCGCCACAGGCCTCGCATGACCGCCACGCCCGCTGCACCTGCCCCCGCCGCACCTGCCCCTGCCGCGTCCGCGCCCAGCGGCCGTCGCCGACTCCTGACCGCGCTGCTGCTGTTGCCGCTGGCTGCGGCCGGCTGGGTCGGCTGGCGCAGCTGGCAGGAGTATCGCCACGACCGCTGGGACGGCGAGGCGGTACTCGCCTTCGACCCCGCCCGACCGGACGCGCTGATCGAAAGCCAGGCGCTGGCGAGCCTGCCGCGCGATCTGCTGCGCGCACCGCTGTTGGCCGACCTGCTCAGCGAAGACTTCGTTTTCTACTACGAAAGCAATGCCGACCGTCTGGGCGTGGCGGGCGCGCTGCGTCGGCTGGCCTTCGAACACAAGCTCGACTGGCAGGATCAGCTCTTGGCCGAGCTGCTGGATCAGCCGGCCCAGATCGCGCTGTGGCGCGGGCCTGACGGCAAGCTGGCGCATGCCCTGCTCAACATCCAGCGCGGTGCCCTCGGCCAGTTACTGAGCCCGCTGGCAACGGTGGCGGCGGACGATCGCCAGCTGTCGCAGCTGAGCAATCTCGAGATCGACGGCGCGGTGGTGCCGGTCTACCGGCTGCGCTACGGCTGGCAGCGCGCCCTGTTGTTCGCCGCCCACGGCGACCGCCTGCATGTGCTGGCATCGCCCAGCCTGGTCGAAGTCAGCGGCAGCTCCGACGGCGGGCTCGAACTGCTGCGGGCCTCGCTGCAGCAGGACGCCCAGGCGCTGCCGACGCGCTTCGCGCTGAACCCGCTGCTCGCGCGCCACCGGCTGGTGATCAGCGCCGACTATCTGGCGATGGGCTACGGCGCCCTGCTGCCGCAGCTGTCCGGCCTGCGGGTGGAGCTGCGCGACGGCCAGTGGCGCAGCTTTGTTGCGCTGAACAACATTGAGCCGGCGGCGCTCGACTTCGCGCCGCTGTGGCAGGCCGCGCCGATCGGTGCGGCTGCCTGCGCGGCGGTGCCGATCTCCACCGATGCGCTCGGCCTGCTGATCAAACGTCTGCAGCCGTTGACCGCGCTGCCGGACGATCTGCAACAGCAGCTGCGAGGCCCGGCAGCGCTGTGCTGGTATCCGCAGTCGCGGCTGTACACGCCGCTGCTGATCACCGCGCTGGCGCCTGCGGCTGCCGATGCCGATGCCGCCGCGAGCACCGCTGCAGCGGCTGACCCGGCGCAGTTCGACAGCGCGCTTGGCGCCGCCTTCGACGCCCTGATCGGCACCCGCGAGCGCGAAGCCGACGGCGCGCGCTGGCCGCTGCGCAGTGAATCCAACACCGAAGGCCAGCGCTGGCAGCGTGCGGTCAGCTCGGCCTGGGGCATGCACCCGCAAGAGGACGCCGGCGACGACGAGCCGCGCGAATCCGGCCGCTTCTTCCGCATCGCGCTGGCGCGCCAGGGCCGGCACCTGCTGTTCTCGCTGGATGCGCGCCTGGTCGAGCAGGCCCAGGCCGCATTGGCCAAACGCTTCCCGCCGCTGGCCGAACAGCTGCCGGACGGCGGCCCGGTGCCGCTGTACTTCGCGCCCGAACAGCTCAGCCTGCTGCTGGAGCAGGAAGCCCTGAGCAGCCTGCCGGAGTCGGTCGAGGCGGTGTTCCGCAATGCCGCGCAAACCCATCTGCTGCCCAAGCTGCGCGCCGCCGCGGCGAATCCGCCGCAGGCCCTGCAGCTGCCGGACGATGCCAGCGCGCGCGACCCTTGGACCTGGCTGGAAGTCGAGTGGAACGCGCTGTGAATCAAGCCTTCGCCATCGGCCCAGCCCTGCGCTGGACCGGCCTGCTGCTGGGCGCCCTGCTGGCGTTGCCGAACGGTGTTTCGGCCGCGCCGACCGAGGCTGCCGAGGTGCGTCTCGATGCCGCGCAGAGCCGGGTGTTCCGCAGCTGGTTCGTGCGCATCGTGCTGGAGCAGCTGCGCCAGGGCCCGAGCCCGCGCTGGCACCAGCAGGACTGCGCCGGCCTGGTCCGCTTCGCCGCCAACGAGGCGCTCAAGCCGCACGACGCCGCCTGGCTGCGCAGCATGGGCATGAGCAGCGCGCTGCTGCCGCCGGAGATGGAGTACAGCGCCGAACAGCGAGCGCTGGCCCAGCGCTGGCAGCAGGGCGGCGGACAGATCGGGCCGTACGTCAATGCGATCAAGCTGATCCAGCACAACAGCGTCGCGGTCGGCCGCGACCTGCAGCAGGCCGCACCCGGCGACCTGCTGTTCTTCGACCAGGGCGACGACCAGCATCTGATGATCTGGACCGGCCGCTTCATCGCTTACCACACCGGCAGCCAGAGCGCGGACGACAACGGCCTGCGCAGCCTGACCCTGCCCCAGCTCATGCAATGGAAGGACACACGGTGGATACCGGACGCAAGCAACCCCAACTTCGTGGGCGTCTATCGGCTGCGGTGGCTCAGCCCATGAACGGTCTGCAGCGCGCGCTGCGTCGTCTTGCGCCGGCCCTGGCCGTGTTCGCCCTGCTGCTGCCGGGCGCAGCCGCGCTGGCGCAGATGGACGAAACCGTTCCGGCGAGTGACTACCGCCCGCTGGCCGGCGAGCAGTTCTTCCTGCTGGCTGACAGCAGCTTCGGCAGCGACGAGCCGGCGCGGGTGCGGCTGGAAGCACCGGGCCGCGACTACCGCCGCTTCGAGCTGGAGCCCTACGGCGGTGTCGACATGCGCGTGTACCGGATCGAGCAACCGCTGCAGTTTCTGCAGCGGCAGCCGAACCTGCACCGGATCCGCCTCGATGGCGTGTACCAGGGCGAGGGCCTGTCCAATGCGCTGGCCTATCTGTGGGACCACTGGTATCGCGAATCGCGCCGCGCGATGCAGCGCAGCTTCGCCTACGAGGCGCGCCGCGAGGTCACTGCCGAGCTGCCGGAACTGAAAATGGGTGAAGCGATCCGCGCGCCGACCCGGTTCGAGCAGCAGCCGCAGTTCGCGCCGATTGCCGGCCTGCCCCTGGTCAGCGAGTTCCGCTATCCGCTATGGGAAGCCAAACCCATCGCGCCAGCGGTCGACACCCAGCTGGCGGGCTCATCCAGCGATTTCATCGGCGAGAAGGAGGGCAATGTCGAGATCCCGCTCGGTCATCTGAAGCCCGGCCTGTATCTGGTCGAGGCGATGATCGGCCGCTTCCGCGCCACCACGGTGGTGTTCGTCGCCGACACCGTGGCGATCACCAAGATCGCCGGCTCCGAGCTGCTGGTGTGGACCGCCGACAAACGCGAAGGCCGCGCCGTGCCCGATGCGCAGGTGCTGTGGACCGACGGCGTCGGCCTGCTCAGCCGCGGCCGCACCGACAGCCGTGGCCTGCTGCAGCTCAGCCACGTCAGCCCCGAGCGCTCCTATGTGCTGGGCGAGGATGCCGAGGGCGGCGTGTTCGTGTCGGAGAATTTCTACTACGACAGCGAAATCTACGACACCAAGCTGTACGCCTTCACCGACCGCCCGCTGTACCGGCCGGGTGACTGGGTCGAGGTGAAAATCCTCGGCCGCGAGTTCAAGAGCGCGCGCGATTCGGTGCGCGCCCAGGACGGCCGGATCGAGCTCAATGTGCTCGACGCCAACGGCAGCCTGCTGCAGAGCCTGCCGCTGGCCTTCACCGGCAGCGAGGGTGCCGCCGGTCGCTTCCAGCTGCCCGACAACGCCACCGCCGGCGGCTACGAGCTGCGCTTCAGCTACCGCGAGCAGCTCTACAGCAGTGCGTTCCGGGTCGCCGAGTACATCAAGCCGCATTTCGAGATCGTTCTGGACCTGGACAAGCCCGAGCACGGCACCGGCGAACCGGTGCTGGGCCGGCTCAGCCTGCTCTACCCGGACGGCTCGCCGGTGCGCGATGCACATGTGCAGCTCGGCCTGCGCGCGCAGCAGCTGTCGATGATCGACAACGAGCTGCAGTACCTCGGCCAGTTTCCGGTCGAGCTGAGCAGCACCGAGCTGCGCACCGATGCCGAGGGCCAGGCGCGGATCGAGCTGCCGGCAGCGACCACGCCCAGCCGCTATCTGCTGACCGTGTTCGCCAGCGACGGCGCCGCCTACCGTGTGCGCAGCAGCAAGGAGATCCTGATCGAGCGCGGCGCCGCGCAGTACCGGCTGCAGGCCGAGCGCCGCTTCAGTGCGGTCGGCGACACCCTGCGCCTGCGCTACAGCGCCGAGGGCGACCAGCGCGGCGATGCGCCACAGCGCTACACCTGGGTCCGACTGGAAGACCGCAGCCGCGGCGAGGGCGCGCTGGCCGCGGATGCCGACAGCTTCGAGTTGAGGCTGCCCCAGCCCGGCACCTACAACATCAGCCTGCTCAATCAGCACGGGCAGATCCTCGGCGGCACCGGTCACGCGGTCAGCGGCGACGGCGTGCGCGCCAGCCCGGGCAGCATCGAGATTGTTCTCGACCAGGCCGAATACCAGCACGGCGCCACCGCCGAAGCCCTGCTGACGTTTCCGCAGCCGGTCGCCGAGGCCCTGCTGACGCTGGAGCGCGATCAGGTCGAAGCCACCGCCCTGCTCAGTGCCGGCGCCGACTGGCTCAGCCTCGAACGCCTCAACGAGACGCAGTTCCGCGCGCGCATTCCGGTCACCGCGGAGTTCGCGCCCAATCTGACCTTTTCTGTGCTCTACACCCAGGCCGGCGAATACAGCTTCCAGAACGCCGGCATCAAGGTGACGATGCCTTCGATCGAGGTCGCCATCCGCCCCGAGCGCGAGCTGTATCGGCCCGGCGAAACGGTGACGCTGGAGTTCGAAACCACGCGCGACGGCAAGCCGCAGCCGACCCGGCTGACGGTGTCGGTGGTCGACGAGATGATCTATGCGCTGCAGCCGGAGATCGCACCGACCATCGGCGAGTTCTTCTTCCATCCGCGGCGTAACAATGTGCGGACCGCGGCCAGCCTGTCCTTCATCAGCTACGACGTCGCCCTGCCGGGCCGACCCAGCCCGCCGCCGGCCGGCAACCGCAGCGAGCGCGGGGTCAAGGTGCTGGAGCGGCCGCGTCGCGAAGAAGTCGATACCGCAGCCTGGGCGCCGCTGCTGCAGACCGATGCCCAGGGTCGGGCGCGGCTGAGCTTCCGCATGCCGGACTCGCTGACCCGCTGGCGCATCACCGCACGTGCGGTCGCCGACGACGGCCTTGTCGGCCAGCGCCGCGCCTTCATCCGTAGCGAGCAGCCGCTGTATCTGAAATGGTCCGGACCGACCCAGTTCCGCGCCGGCGATGCGCCTCAGCTCGGCCTGTTGGCGTTCAACCAGGGCAGCGAAGCGGTCGACGTCGAGCTGCTCAGCCGCTGGAAGGGCAGCGAGCAGCGCCAGCCGCATCGGCTGCAGCGCGGCGCCAACTTCCTTGCCATTGACGCGCTCGACACCGCCAGCGGCGGCGAGCTGGTGGCCGAGCTGTATCAGAACGATCAGCGCGCCGACGCGCTCAGCGTCGATCTCGAAGCCCTCGCCGAAACCTGGCGGGCGCGCTCCAGCCTGAGCCTGCAGCCGAACGCGGCGAGCACGCCGCTGGCGCTGCCGGCCGATGCCGGTGAGATCGAGCTACGGCTTGCGGTCGGCAGCGCGGCCCTGTTCCGCAGCGCGCTGGATGACCTGATCGACTACCCCTGGGGCTGCAGCGAGCAGACCGCCAGCCGCCTGCTGCCGCTGGCGCTGGCCCTGCCCAGTCTGCAGCAGGCCAGCCCGGCCCAGCAGGATCGGCTGCGCCTGGTGTTGGCGAACGGTCGCCTGCGGCTGATGCAGATGGCCGGCCCCAGCGCACGCTTCAGCTGGTGGGGCGCGGAGGGCAGCGAAGACGCCTTCCTGACCGCCTATGCCTACTACGCCGACTTCCACGCCAGCCGCGCGCTCGGCGTGGCGCTGCCGCCCGGCCACTTCGAACGCGTGCTGCAGATCTACAGCGAGCAGGCCGACGGCATGGCGCCGCTGAAGCGGATGCTGATCCTCGACTTCGCGCATGCGATGCAGCTGCCGGTGAAGACCCTGCTGGAAGGCGCGCTCAGCGCGCTGGCGGAAACGCCGATGCCCGAACAGCCGGACACGATCGAGGTCGTGGACAGCCTGGTTTTCGCCGCGCCGAATTCGGCCCAGGCGCATGCTGCCGCCACCCTGCTGGGCCTGCGTCTGGCCGCGGAACTGAAACTTGAGGCGCCGCCCAAACTGGCCAAGCTGGCCGAGGCTGCCGAGCGTCGGCTGGCCGAGAGCGCATTGCCGTTCGCGCAGGCGCTGCGTCTGCACCGCGGCGCGGCGGATCCAGCGGCGATCGCCGCCGTGTTCGCCCAGCTCGCGCCCGAGCAGTCGACCCTGGAACGTGCGCTGGCCCTGAGCTGGCTGCAGCAGGCCGCCGCCGCCGGCGACAGCGCCGCAGCACCGGCCCCGACGGGCGACTGGCAGCGTGTCGATGGCCCGGCACTTGAGCCGCGCTGGCGCTGGACCGGCGCGCAGCCGCCGACCGATCTGGCCTTCGCACAGCTGCCGGGCACGGTGCTCAGCGCACGGATTGGCTACGACAGCGCCGCCAGCCCCAGCAGCGAGCTGCCGGTGCAGATCAGCCGCCGGCTGTGGAAGCTGGTGCCCGGCAGCAGCGCGTTCGAGTTCAGCCTGCAGGCGGTCGCCGCCGATGCACCGCTGCAGAGCAGTGCGCTGTATCTGGACGAGATCGAACTGCGCAACACTGCGGACGGCGCCCTGCACTACGGCCTGGTCGAAGTGCCGCTGCCGCCCGGTGCCGATGTCGAGCGCACCACCTGGGGCCTGAACCTGGTCGCCGGCAGCGGCGATGTCGCCGCACCGGCGCTGGAGCGCGCCCGCCACGAACCCGGCCAGCTCGCCTACGCGCTGCCGGTCGATGTACTGGTCGGCACCGCCAGCTACCGCCATCTGCTGCGGTTCTCGCAGCGCGGCGAGTTCAAGCTCCCACCGGCGCGCTACACCCGCATGTACCAGCCCGGCCAGGAAGCCTGGGAAACCGAGCCGGCGCTGGCGCGGGTGGTGGTGGAGTGAGCATCGCCGGACACGGCGCCGACACCGGCGCACCGATGCCAGCAGCACGGCCCTGAGCGGATGCCCAACTTTGCCAATCGGCGCCACCTGCGCATCGCGCTGGCGGCGACGCTCGCCGCACTCGCGCCGCAGCTGCAGGCCGACACCCTGCAGCTGGCCGAACTGCGCGATGGCGCGCTGCGCGTGCGTCAGCTCGGCGTCGACGGTGGCGAAGCGCCGATGCCCGACGCCGCAGCGCTGCGCGCGCCGCTGGGCAGCGTGTGGAAGCTGTTCGCGCACGCCTGGCTGCTGGATACCCAACAGAACGAACCGGCCTACACCTGCAGTGGCCAGCACCGCGACGAAGTCTACTGCTGCGAGCCCGGTCAGAAGATCGAACGCAACGACGCCCTGCTGCGCTCCTGCGGCCTGTACTTCGAACCCGCGCGGCTGCAGATCGATGCCAACGCCTGGCGCAGCTACTGGGCCCGACAGCAGGCGCCGGCCTGGCTGCTGGAGCTCGACCAGCTCCGGCCCGACACGAAAGTGCGGATCGACGAACTGCTGGCCCTGCTGGCGCGCTTGCCGACCCGCCAGGCCCAGCAGCAGCTGCTGGCCGCCGCGGTGCTGCAGCAGCCAGCGGCCGTGTTCGATGCGCTGGGCTCGCAGCTGCGGGTCAAGACCTGGAGCTGGCACCGCGATGACGACAGCGCTGATCGCATTGCGGGATTTGCCGGCTGGTCAGCCGACGGCAGCCCGCTGTGGGCGCAGGGCGAAGGCACCAGCCGCAGCGTGCTGACCCGCTTCGCCCCGGCGCTGGCGCGAGCACTGCCGGTGCAACTGCCCGCCGCTGGCGAGGACTGCGTGCAGGTGCGAATGTTCGCGCGCTATCCGATCCGTCGTGTCGAACATGCAGACACCGCGCAGCCGGCCGCACCCGGCGCGCTGCGCGGCCGCTATCGGGTGCATTTCCAGCACGGCAGCCAGTTCGAGATCCGTTCCGAAGGCGAATTGCTGCTCGACTACGCCGACAGCGGCCCGCGCCTGATCGCCCGCCTGCGCGGCGAAGACTACGTCGCCCGCGTGCTGGAGCGCGAAGCCGCCAGCGAACCCGCTGCCGCCGCGCGCGCGCTGGCCATCGTCATCCGCAGCTACCTGCAGCAGAACGCCAGCCGCGCCGGCGAATGCCTGAGTATCGACGACAGCAGCGCGCGCCAGCGCGTGCTCGCGCAGCCGCCGGGTGAGGCCGCACGCGCCCACGCCGCCTTCAGCGCCGAGCTCGTTCTGGCCGGCAGCGCGGTGCGCTATCACCTCGATCAGGCCGGGGCGGACCAGCTCGGCTGGCGCCAGGCGCAGGCCGCGGCGGCAGCCGGCGAGGGCGTCAGCGCGATCCTGCGTGAGCACTTTCCGCGCGCCGATCTCGCCCCGCTGCAGCAGGCGCAGGCGCGCTGCGAGGCCTTGCCCGATGCACAGGCCTGGCTGCAGGCCCAGCTGCCGCGCTGGCGCCCGCGCCTGCAGGCCGAGCCCGGCTACCAGGAGCGCAGCGATTTCGAAGTCTGCCGATTGCTCAGCGGCCGACCCTTCGTCGACCGCGCGCGCAAGCGCATCCATGTGCGCGGCCTGCGCAGCCAGCAGGATCGGCTCGACCTTACCCACGAATACCTCCACTTGGGCTTCGAGGCCCATCCCCATGGCGAAGATGAAAGCTTTATCGAAGACTGGACCCGCCGGCTGCTGCTTGAGTAGGCGGCTGGCCCTGCTGATCACCAGCCTGCTGCTGGCGCCGCTGGTTGGCGCGCAGGAGACCTCGGACGTTGACACCCCGAGCACCGACATCCCGAGCGTCGAGTTCAGCAGCCCGCGCGCCGGCTGGCGCCAGCAGGGCGGCGAGGGCGCGAACTTCATGCAGGAAGTGAACTATCCGGCCAGCAACCTCAGCAGCCCGCTCGACCAGGCCGACAGCGCGCGGATCCGCGGCCGCGTGCGCGGTGCTGCCAAGGGCCCGGCGACGCTGGTGGTGAATGGCGTGGCGATGCCGCAGCGGGTCGAAGACGACGGCAGCTTCGACCGCCCCTACATCTTCCCTGCCGGCAGCAACAGCATCGAGCTGCGCAGTGGCGACCACAGTGCGCGGCGCCGGCTGCAGTTCTACGCCCTGCCCAATGGCGCCACCCCGGCCAAGCTGCGGATCCTGCTGGGCTGGGACACCGACGGCACCGACCTCGACCTGCACGTGGTGACGCCCGACGGCGGCCATGCCTGGTACGGGCAGCGCTCGCTCGACAACGGCGGCGCCATCGATATCGACGTCACTACCGGCTACGGGCCGGAAATTTTCGCCAGCCCCACGCCGTTACCCGGCGTGTACCTGGTCTACGTGAATTTCTACGGCGGCGGCTACAGCGAGGGCGAAGCCGAACAGGCGCTGACCGTCGCCAGCATCACCCTGGTCAGCCAGGAAGGCACGGTGAATGAGAAACGCGAAACCGTGCAGGTGCCGATGCGCGCGCCGGGCGAGCTGACCCTGGTCAAGCGATTCAGCTATCCGTAGCGGATCGCGTCCAGACGCGTCCAGCCGGAGATGCAATCCTTTGGGCAAGGTGCGGAGTCGTGGTCGTGTCGTGGTCGCGGTGGGTCAAGACCCACCCTATGTCGATCCGCGTGCGGCCGATACCTGCAGCGTGCGCGTTTCGTCCATAGGGTGGGTCTTGACCCACCTAACCTCAACCTTCGCCGCGCTCTGCGTTTGCTTGGTGTCGGACCACGCCGATTGCGTGCCCCGATTGAGATCCGACGGGTTTGTCGTCGGGCCCTTGCGACCATGCTCGAACACCTGAAAGCCGCGCGAGCGCGGTGGGTCAAGACCCACCCTATGGGCGAAGCGCAACCTTTCGGATTGGAGGTCTGCCGGTGATGCACCGGCTCGGGACAGTGTCGTCGGGCCGGGGAGAACTCCTACCCGACAGCGCGCCACTTCGCGATCGCCGGCCTCCCCGGGTCGGGACATCATCGTGGGCATGCCGAACTATCGACGCCTTCATACACCCGGAGCGACCTGCTTCTTCACGGTGAATCTCTGGAACCGCGAGCAGAGCCTGCTGGTGGATCACATCACTCTGCTACGCGAAGCTTTTCGCGCAACCCGTACCCAGCGGTCCTTCGAACTGGTGGCCGCGGTCGTGCTGCCAGATCATCTCCACTGTTTGTGGTCGCTGCCCGAAGACGACGCTGACAACGCCACACGCTGGCGCCAGATCAAGACCGTGTTCTCCCGCGGCCTACCGCTGGGCGAATCGCTCAGCCCCAGCCGCAGCGCAAAGGGTGAGCGTGGCATCTGGCAGCGGCGATACTACGAGCGTCTCATCCTCGACGAACGCGACCTGCACGCCCATATCGATTACATCCATTACAACCCGGTCAAGCATGGCTACGCCGAGCGCGCTCGGGATTGGCCGCATTCGAGCTTCCATCGCCACGTCCGCGACGGTTTGCTCGCGCCAGACTGGGGCAACTCGATCGCCGGCTGAACTTCGGCCTTGACCCGGGCCACCGGTTTGGCTGTCGCCGCATTCGACGCGACAGTCACCAGAACCCCAAGGTCGTCGCGGCAGGCGCTCGGACGCATCCGGGCGGCGTGAGCATTGGCGCGGGAGGGCGGTGGGTCAAGACCCACCCTATGCGGATCCGGGAGCGGCCGATACCTGCACCGTGCGCGCTTCGTTCATAGGGTGGGTCTTGACCCACCAGACGAACAGCCTCTCATCCTGTGCGTGCCGATGCTTTCCACGCATTGTGCTCGTCGCACGCGCACACGCACCTGCCACCGACCTGCAGCACCGAAACCGAACCGAGACTCCAGATCAGCAGCTGCTGCCATAGCTTCGGAACGGGCGGCGATTGCATGGCGGTGCTCGGGTGTCTGCTGAGGCGTGTCAGCCTACACCGCGCCCAGCTACAGCCGGGCGTCTACACTCCCGTCCATGCTCTGGGAAACCCTCACCGCCGCACGAGACTTGGGCCGCCTGCACGAAGTGGCGGTGGTGCTCGTGCGGCATGGCTTTGGCGATGTGGTTCGGCGGCTGGGCCTTCTGGGTGCGCTGGAGCGGGTCGGGCGGGTGCTGCCGACGCAGAATCTGGAGGCGCTGGTCGCGCTCAAGCCCGAACAGCGCGTGCGCTGCGTGCTGGAAGAACTGGGGCCGTGTTTCGTCAAGCTCGGCCAGGTGCTGGCGACGCGCGTGGACCTGTTCGGGCCGGAGTGGATCGCCGAGTTCGAAAAGCTGCAAAACAAGGTCCCGCCGATTGAGTTCGAGCAGCTGCGCGCGCAGCTTGAAGAGGACCTGGGCGGCAGCGTGGAGACCGTGTTCGCCGAATTCGACACCACGCCGCTGGCAGCGGCCTCGATCGCTCAGGTGCATCGCGCCCGCCTGCATGAGGGAACCGCGGTGGTGGTTAAGATCCGCCGGCCGGGCATCGAGCCGGTGATCGAGGCCGACACGCGATTGCTGGAGCGGATCGCCAAAATGGTCGAATCGGAGTGGCCGGAATGGCGGCGCTATCAGCCGCTGGCCCTGGTGCGGCAGCTGAAGTCCTCGCTGCGGCGCGAGCTCGATTTCGCCGCCGAGGGCCGCCATGCCGAGCGGATCGCGCTGAGCTTTGCGGCGAACCCGAAGATCGGGGTGCCGCGGGTGCATTGGCCGCTGACCGGTCCGCGGGTGAATGTTCAGGACTACATCGACGGCGTGCCGCTGTGTGATTCCGCAGCACTCGACGCCGCCGGTGCCGACCGCGCCACAGTCGCCCGGCTCGGCGCCCAGGCGGTGCTGAAGATGATGTTCGAGGACGGCTTCTTCCACGCCGATCCACATGCGGGCAACGTGTTCTGGCTGGTCGGCGACCGTCTCGGCCTGATCGATTTCGGCATGGTCGGGCGGCTGTCGGAAGCGCGCCGTGCGCAGCTGGTCGAACTGATGCAGGGCCTGGTCGCGCGCGACACGGCTGCCGTAGTCGAGGTGCTGCTGGCCTGGGCCGAAGAGGGTGAGCTGGACGAGGGCGCGCTCACCGAAGACATCGACGCGCTGATCGACAGCTACCACAGCGTGCCGCTCGGCCAGCTGCAGTTCGGCCGTCTGCTGGGGGAGGTGATGGCCCTGCTGCGCGACCACCATCTGGTGCTGCCGGCTGACCTGGCGCTGGTGATCAAGGTGTTCGTAACGCTCGAAGGCATGGGCCGCATGCTCGATCCGAGCTTCGACATGGCGACTGAGGCAGCGCCGTTCCTGCGCCGCTCGGTGCTGCGCCGCTATCGGCCCAGGGCGATGGCGCGTCGCGGCTGGCGCGCTGCCGGGGATGCGCTTTCCCTGCTGGCGGCGATGCCGCGCGAGCTGCGCCAGCTGCTGCAGACCGCGCGCCGCGGACGCTTCAATGTGCACATCGATGTCGACCGCCTGAAGCGTTTCGGCGAACAGGTCGAGCATTCGATGAACCGGCTCACCGTCGGCACCGTCACCGCGGCGCTGATCATCGGCTCCTCGATCGTGATGACGGTTGCCGGCGGGCCGACCCTGTTCGGGTTGCCATTGTTCGGCCTGCTCGGCTTCCTCGGCGCCGGCGCCTGCGGGACCTGGCTGATCTGGTCGATCTGGCGTAGCGGCGGCGGGCGCTGAGCGGGCTGCTGCAGCCAACTCGGCCTGCGCGCAAGCCGATCGAACTGCAGCGACCTCGCCCGCCGCGCTGATTGCCACGCTCAGGGCTAGCCCTGCCCAAGCTCCTCGCGCGCCTTGCGCAGGCCTTGTTCGATTTCGGCGCGGCGGCCGGCATCGGCGGTTTCGCGGCCCGGCCGCGGCGGTGCGGCCAAGGCCTTCTCGAAGGCCGCAACAGCGCCCGCGTAGTCCTCCTGCTCCAGCAGGTAGTCGGCATAGAAGTAGTTGGCGTCGATGCCGTCGGGGGCGATGGCTAGGCCCTGCTTGAGCAGTTCGGCGGCGGTGTCCTCATCGCCGAAGCCGAGCGGCCAGCCGGGCACCTGGTAGTACAGGCTGCCGAGGCTGGTGTAGGCGGAGCCGTCGAGCACGCGGCCGTCTTTTTCGATCACCGCCTCGAACTCGGCCTTGGCCTGTTTGACCAGGGTCAGCGCGCCGAGGCCGCCCTGTGCGCCGGCCTCGCTGGCCAGGACGATACCTTTCCATACCTGCAGGCGCAGGTCGTCGGGGTGGTGCATCTGGCTGCGGCCGATTTCGTTCACCAGCGCATCAAAGGCCTTGACCCGCTCGCCCTCGGGCAGCTGGTAGCGGACCTCGGCCCAGCGCGCCTGGATGGCGGGCAACGGGTCGGCCGGCGCGGGGTCTGCGCCGACCGCAGCGGCCTGGTCCATGGCAACCGCGGCGGTGTCTTCCTGGGCACGCGCAGTGTCGATCTGGGCGAAGGCGAGGGCGAAACTGGCGCCGCTCAGCAGGGCGAACAGCGAACGCGGGGCGGAATGGGTTTTCATGGGGTGGCTCCTTGGGGACGTGCGGGGCTGCGCGGGACGGTGGGGATGAGTGGGGCGACCACGGGTTGGATACGTGGCGCCGCGGCGCGTGCCGCCGCGGCGTGCGTGCGCACCGCCGGCAGTGCGCCGCGCAATCCACGATCGATCAGCGCCGGAAACGCGCCGTTCAACCAGGCGAAGAGTTTCTCGGGGAAGCCCAGCTGGCGGCGATGACGGTCGTGCTTCAAGGCGTGGAGAATCCCTGCGGCGGCGGTTTCGGCGCTGTCGACGCGGGTGCGGAGTTGGGCGTTCAGCGCATCGACGGCGGCGCTGTTGAAGCCGGTGGCGGTGGCGCGCGGTGCGATCCAGAACGCCGCCAGTGCGGTATCGGCATGCTCACGCCCGAGCGCTTCGATAAAGCCGCGCAGGGCGAACTTGCTCGCGCTGTAGGCGGCAAAGCCGGGGTGGGCCAGGCTGCCGAAGGTCGAGCCGATCGCCACCACCGCCGGCGCGGCCTGCGCCAGCAGCAGGGGCAGCAGCAGTTGAGTCAGCGCCATTGGCGCCAGCACATTGGTCTGCATCAGGCGCTCGCGTTCGGCCTCGTCGGAGTCGGCGAACAGCCCGAACGCGCTGCAGGCGGCGCCATGCACCAGCACGCTCGGCGCACGAAAGCTGCGCGCGGCCTCGACGATCCGCTGGCGATCAACTGCATCGGTAATGTCGGCCGCCAGCGGATGCAGCTGGCCGGGCCGGCCGGCACAGCGCTGGCGCAGCTGATCCAGTGCGCCGGCGCGGCGGCCGATTGCGAGCACATCGGCGCCTTCGGCACACAGCTCCAGCGCCAGCGCCGAACCGATACCGCCGGCAGCGCCGGTGAGGATGACGGTACGTCCTGAGAGGTTCATCAGGCCGCCTCCGCCTGCGCCGCCGGGGTGTCCAGGCTGCGGAAGATGTCGCCGTACAGCCGGTAGAAGCGCTGCGCCGCGTGCACGATTACGGCCTGGTCGGCGGGGTCGTCGATGCGGTTCATCAGGTTCTCGAAGAACGCCGTGTGCTCGACGTCGAGATCGCCGTGCGAGCGCAGGTACGAGAACGCCGAGCGCGGCAGCTTGAGTTGGGTTTCGATCGCGTCGGCGGCGCGTGTCGCCAGGGCCACGCTGGTGCCTTCGAGCACCAGCACCATGCCGAAGAAGGCCAGTGGCGAAGTCCGCGCGATGGCGTCGTAGGCGTAGGCCACCATCAGCTCGGTCGGGTAGGCCGGTGAACTGTCGGCCCAGTTCGCGCGGTTCTCGCCGCAGGCGACCAGGTCATCGAGAATCCAGTCCTCGTGGCCGGTTTCCTCTTCGATGTACTCGGCCACCGCGCGACGCAGCCATTCCAGCCGGGTCGGCAGGCGTGCACCGCAGGCCATCAGCAGCGGCACCGTGTGGCGAACATGGTGGAAGGCCTGACCGAGGAAGGCGATGTACTGGTCGCGCTGGATCGCGCCGACGGTGGCGCGCTGCAGGATCGGTATGGCGCTGAACTGCGCGCGCTCGGCGGCAGTGCGGGCAAGCAACTGGGCGTGGAAGGGCATCAGACGGTCTCCAGGGAGGATGTGGTCAAGGCGGGCAGGGATGCAGTGGCGCTGCGTGCGTAATGCATGTCGATCGCCTCGGCGTAGTGGCTGAGAATGGCGGCGCGGCGAATCCGGCCGTTGCCGGTCAACAGGCCGGACTCCAGGCTGAAGGGCGTCTGCAGACGCAGCACGCCGCCGATCCGCGCGTAGTCGGGCAGGCCGGCATTGACCCGCGCGATCACCGCGGCCAATGCGGCTTCGGACAGGGTTGGATCGGTCGGCAGCAGCAGGGCGAGGTTGCTTGCGCGGGATTCGCCGCAGACCACGCACTGGGCGATCTCGGGCTGGGCCAGCAGTTCGGATTCCAGCCATTCCGGCGACACGTTGCGGCCGTAGGCGGTGATGAACACATCGCGCTTGCGGCCTTCGATATGCAGATAGCCGTCGGCATCCAGCCAGCCCAGATCGCCGGTGGCGAGCGGGCCCGCTGGCGGCGTTGGCGCGCCGAGATAGCCTAGAAAGCGCGGGCCGTGCACCAGCACTTCGCCCTCGGCGCTGAGCTCGATGCGCAGATGCGGCAGCGGCCGACCGACCGCACCGGCGCGCGCGGCGCCCGGCGGATTGAGGCAGACCACTGAGCCGGCCTCACTCAGACCATAGCCTTCGTAGACCGGCAGCCCGGACGCCTGCGCACGCTGCAGCAGCGCAGGTGCGACCCGCGCACCGCCGACCGCGATCAGCCGCGGCGGCTGACCAAGGGGGCCTTCGACCTGCACTGCCCACAGCAGGCCTTCAAGCAACTGCGGCACCAGGATCAGGCTGTGCGGCTGGACCCGCTCCAGCACCGTGCGCAGGCGCCGCGGATCCAGCCCGCTGGCGCCGCTGTAGCCGAGTTCGGCCAGGCTCGGCAGGCACACGCTGGCGCCGGCCAGCAGGGCGGCAAACACGCCCACGGTCTCCAGCAGGGTCGACAGCGGCAGCGCACACAGGTGCCGGGTCGGCGCAAGCGGCGCGAAGCTGTCGGCCAGCGATTGCGCGACGCTCAGCAGGGTCGCGGCATCCAGACACACGCCCTTGGGCAGGCCGGTGCTGCCGCTGGTGTAGGTGATGCAGCTCGTGCCCGCAGGGATCGCTGCGGCCGCGGCCACTGCGGCGCGGCGCCACAGCCGCAGGCCGGGCAGGGGGCTCACTGCATCGGCCTGCCAGTCGGTCTCAGGAGCCGGCGCTGCCGCCGGGAGCAGCAGCATCTGCGCGCCGCAATCGTTCAGCATATGGCGCATCTGCGCCGGGCTGAAGTAGGGCGGAATCGCCACGCTGACCAGGCCAGCGGCCTGCGCGCCGAGCTCGACCAGCAGTGCATCGACGCCGTTGTCGAGCCGGCTGGCCAGACACGGGCCATCGCCAGCCAATGCATCGCGCAGGGTCTCGACCCGCGCAGGCAGCTGTCGCAGCGGCAGCGACTGCTGACCATCGCTGAGCTCGGCTTCGCCCGGGGCCGCCGTCAGCGCGGTCCACAGGTTCTGCAGCAGCACGTTCATGCCGGTGCTCCGCAGCTCAGCAGCTGGCGCGCCTGCGCGCTTGAAGCCTCCGCCCGCAGCGCGCGCGGTGTCGGCGCGGCATCGCTGGCGTGCACGGTCTGCAGATCGCCAAACAGCACCTCCGGCGCGGCTTCGTAGTAGCGACCCCAGGCATCGCCCTCTTCGCCCAGCGCCTGCGCCGAGGCCGCGCACAGAAAGCGCGGCACCAGCCCCAGGCGCTGGAAGGCGTTGCGCAGCTGGCGGGTGGCGACGAACAGGGTCCAGCGCAGGCCGGCATCGCGCAGCAAAGGAATCAGCGCGAGGATCAGGGCACGCGCGGCGCCGGCGGAGTGGGCGGCGAAGTTGCCGATCTCGACGATCTCGCTGCGCAAGGGCGCGATGCCGAGCTGCTGGCCGAGGCGCTGCTCGACCCGTTCACCCAGGTAGCGCTCGACAAACAGCGGGCCTTCGAAGGCGCAGCGCAGGCCCACCGCGGCACTGAGGCTGCCGTCGGCATCGCGGAAGGCCAGCAGATGTGACATCAGCTGCGGCGGATGCGCGCTGAAGCGCTGCCGGTAGACGCTGCGGATGAAGTCCTCGACTTCAGCCCGCCGCGGGTGGTCGGGGCCGATGCAGTCGGCGCGGGCAAAACCAGGATTGCTCAGGGGAGAGGTGTTCATGGCGATGCATGCTGCGGGCCCGGCCTTGGGCCAATCTTGTGCGCGCGTTAAGCGCTTCCGTGGCGCCGGTTAAGCGGACGTCTGTCCGCGGCCGCAGGGCCGCCGCCCATGACGACCTCAGATCATCCGGCTGCACCCGTTTCTCGGCCCACTCGCCACCCGATTCCGGTGTTGTGAGATGTCAGAACGTTCGATCGCACGCGAGCGCGAGCAGGCCGCGCCAGGACAACGCGGACATCCAGGGTTCCCGGCCGGTCGGCCGCAGGAAAGTGATGGTGCGGAGTCCAACCGACTGCGCCGGTGCCGCTGTGCAGGTGGCTCACCGCTTGGTGTGAGCGCGCGCTTTGGCGATGGGTGGTCGAGCTGCAGCCGCACCCACGCCGGCCGATGGTCCGAGCCGATGTCCGGCCCGCGCGCCTGCGCCTGCACCGACCACGCCTTCGACACCAGCACATGGTCGATCGGCAGGCCGCTGATCGCAGCGACCGCGCTTGGCCAGGTCGGTGCCAGCCCGCTGGCGCGACGCAGGCCATGCTCAGCCAGTCCGGCGAACCCTGATGACCAGGGCGTTGCGTTGAGATCGCCGGCCAGTACGGTAGGCAAGACCTTCGCATGCGCGGCCCAGACGCGCAGTGCGCCGTCGCGCGCGCGGTGGAAATGCGGCGACAGCGGCGGGATCGGGTGGACGCCCAGCACGCGGATCGGCTGGCCGCGGAAGTCGACGAGCGCGTTGATATGGGGGATGCCGTCGGCGTCATGACGCAGCTGCGCCTCGATCAGCGGGTATCGCGACAGCAGGCCGATGCCGAACGGCCCCTGCTCCGGCGCCAGCTGCCGATACGGATACCCGGCTATGGCCTCGATCTGGCGCGCGTGCGATGGCGTGAGCTCGGTCAACACCACCAGATCAGCCCGGGTCGAAACCAGCCAGCCCAGCAGCGGCTGCAGGTCGCGCTCGCGGTGGTGCAGGTTGGCGGCAACCACACTCAGGCTCGGCCCGTTGCCGACTGCGCGCGGTGCCATCGGCGCGACCGTCCACCACGGCAGCGCCGCCAGCGGCAGCAGAAACAGCAGTCGCCAGCGCTGGGTCCGCGCGAGCTGTGCCAGGGTCGCGATCAGCAGCAGCTGGGCGTAGAGCCACTGCCAGTGACAGGCGAGATCCAGCAGCCAGTACAGACGTGGACCGAGTGCCGTGGCCTGCGCCGACCACAGCGGCAGGCTCAGGCCGAGTGCGCACAGCGCGATCAGGGTCGGCAGCCGCCATCCGCTGCGCTTGCGCGAGCGCCGGGTCGTGCCAGCGGCGGCGGCTTCAGCGTGCAGGCAGGGCACCGAGTTCGGTCAGCAGGGCGCGTCCGAGTTCGATCCGCTTCGGCGCGAGCGCCCGTTGCGGCGCCCGAGCTGACCAGCACGAAGCTGCCCTGCAGGCCGTGCTCGGCGAACAGCGCGGCCAGCCGAACTCCGGCTGCGGCATCGACATCCGCAGCGGCATCGCCAGGGCGGCCAGCAGCAGGATGACAACACTATGCAGGGTGAGCTTGGACATGACGGCTCCAAGGGCATGAGGGCTGGGCAGCTTGCAGCCGGAGCGTGGCCACGGATCAGCGCAAGTGTGGCGGTCTGCGGGCGGATGGGCTTGCCGCGCCGCGCACCGCCCCTGCACTGGCGTCGCCGCCCAACTTGTCGATAATGCGGGCAAATATGTGATGAGCGGCACATTTCAATGGTTCCAGATCTCGGCGACGCCGACGACACCCCAACCCGCAGCCTGGACGCGGCGCCCGGTCGTAGCGGTAGTGGCATCGGCCCCGGCCAGCGCATTGGCCCCTACCTGCTGAAAAGCGCCCTCGGCGCCGGCGGCATGGGTGAGGTCTGGCTGGCCGAGCAGCAGACACCGGTGCGCCGACCGGTGGCGCTCAAGCTGATGCAGCGCCAGCTGCTGAGCCCACTGTCCGAGGCCTACTTCGAGGTCGAGCGGCAGGCGCTGGCGCGGATGGACCATCCGGCGATCGCCAAGGTCTTTGATGCCGGCCGCACCTCCGAAGGTCATCCATGGTTCGTGATGGAGTGGATCAATGGCGTGCCGCTGAACGCCTGGTGCCGCGGCCAGGGTGCGGCGCTCGATGTGCGGCTGCGTTTGCTGATGGCGCTGGCCCGCGGCGTCCAGCACGCGCATGAGCGTGGCGTGCTGCATCGCGATCTGAAGCCCGCCAACGTGCTGGTGGTCGAAGTCGATGGCCAGCCGCAGGTCAAGCTGATCGACTTCGGCATTGCACTCGGCATCGGCGCCGGAATCACCAGCGGCAGTCTGGAATCGCGCAGCTACTAGGGCGCTGGCAGTGGCGCCTACATGAGCCCGGAGCAGCGCAGCGGTGCCGCCCAAGCGGTCGACCCGCGCTCAGATGTGTATGCGCTCGGCATGATTCTGCTCAGCCTGCTGCTGCCCGAGGCGCGGCTGTCGGCACTGGGCGAGGGCATCGAGGACGCTCAGCGCCTGCGCCTGCGCATCGATGCCCGCCTGCGCGCCGGCCGTGGCCATGCCGAGCCGCTGCTGGATGCGGTGCCGGTGCCCCTGCTGCACGTGCTGCGGATGGCGCTGGCGCCGCAGCAGTCCGAGCGCTACGGCTCGGCCGAGGCCTTCGCCGATGATCTCTCGCGCTGGCTGCGCGGCCGCCCGCTGCTGGCGGTGCCGGTCTCGCGGCGCTATCGCATCGGCTGTTTCGTGCGTCGCAATGCGCTGGCGGTGGGTGCCAGCGCCGGTATCGTGCTGGCCCTGCTGGCCGGCCTGGGGATCGCGCTGTACGGCCTGCAGCGCGCCGAGCGCGAGGCTCAGGGCAGCCGCGCGATGGCCGAGTTCCTGTCCAGCGTGCTGACCAGCGTCGACCCCGAGCACGCCGCCAATCTCGACCGCAGCCTGCTCAAGCGCATCCTCGATCAGGCCTATGAGCGCGCCGAACGCGAGCTGGCACAGCGCCCGGAGGTGCTGGCTGATGTGCTCGGCACCATCGGCAACACGTACACCAATTTTGGCGAGATCGAGCGCGGCCTGGAGGCCAGTCGACGCGCGCTGGCGCTCAGCCGTGCGGTGCAGGGTGATGCGCACCCGAGCAGCCTCCGGCTGGTCCGCCGCGTTGCCGATGGTCTGGCTGCGCAGGGCTCGCCGGCCGAGGCCGAGCAGCTGACGCGCGCCGCCCTGCAGCATGCACCGGCAGCACTGGCCGAACTGCCGCGGGAGTGGTCGGATCTGCAGCTCAGCCTGGCCTGGGCGCTGCGTGATCTCGGTCGCTATGACGAGGCCCTGATAGAGGCGACGGCGGCGCGCGAACGCCTGCAGGCAATAGGCCCGCAGGAGGACCCGGACCCACTGACCGCCGGCTATGTGGTGTCGGTGGTGCTGAGCGATCTGGGCCGCCTGGACGAGGCCGAACAGGTGCTGCGGCCGCTGCTGGCGGCGCGCCAGGCGCGCGACGGTGAAGACCATCCACGCACCCTGCGCCTGTCCAACAGCCTCGGCGTGCTGCTGCTGCTGCAGCAGCGCCGCTACGCCGACGCCGAACCGGTGCTGCGACAGACCCTGCAAGGCCTGGAACGCAGCAATGGCCCGGATCATCTGGGCACCCTCGGTGCGGTCAGCAACCTGGCCGGTGCGCTGCGTCAGCAGGGCAAGCTGGAGGAGTCCGGCGCCTACTACCAGCGCGCCTACACCAGCTTCGTGCGCACCCTCGGCGAAGGCCACCCGCGCAGCATCATGAGTCGCGCCAATCTCGGCAATTTCGAGCTCGACAGCGGTGATGCCGAGGCCGCACTGGCGAGCCACCTGCACGCACGGGCACTGGCGACCGAGCACATGGGCGCCGAACATCCGTTCATCAGTGAAACCTATCTCGGCGCCGGCAAGGCGCTGGCCGCACTCGGCCGGATCGATGAAGCGCGCGCCGCGCTTGAGCACGCGCTGGCGCTGCGGCGCGCACAGCACGCGCCTGGGCATCGCCTGATCGTCGCGGTGGAAACCGAGCTGGCCGCGCTCAATGCCAGCAGTTCATCGGCCGAATGATTGCTGCGGTTGAAACCGCCGACTGTATGCGTCCCACCGGTGTGGCGGATTTGCTGGACTTGCTGTAAGCCACATTCGCTGCGTGGGTGAGGGTTGTGGTTGAGGGGGACAACACACCTCGCAAGAATGCTCCCCTCTCCCCCAACCCCTCTCCCACAAGGGGAGAGGGGAGCCGAGCACTACCACTACATCTCGCACTATGTATCGGGCCGCCTCAGTAAAGCCCCTCTCCCCTGGTGGGAGAGGGGTTGGGGAGAGGGGGACAACGCGCCTCGCAAGAATGCTTACCCTCTCCCCCGGCCCCTCTCCCGCGAGGGGAGAGGGGAGCCAAGCACAGACATCTGGCGCGATGCATCGGGCCGTCTCAGCTGAAGCCCCTCTCCCCTGGTGGGAGAGGGGTTGGGGAGAGGGGGACAAGCCACCGCACCCGCGACCCTCAGTAGAACGGCGCCTCACCCGGCGGTCGGCGCTTGTAGCGCTTGTGGATCCACAGGTACTGCGCCGGCGCCTCGCGCACCATCGCCTCGACCGCAGCGTTGACCCGCGCGGTGTCGGCGGCGATATCAGCGCTCGGAAAATTCGCCAGCGGCGCGCCGAGCTTGATCACGTAGCGGCCGCCTTCGCGCCGATGGAAGAACGGCACCACCGCCGCGCCCGACAGCCGCGCCAGCTGATGTGTCGCGGTGATGCTGGCCGCGGGGATGCCGAAGAACGGCGCGTAGACGATGTCTTTGCCGAGCATGTCCTGGTCCGGCGCATACCAGAGCACGCCGCCGCCCTTGAGATGGCGAATCGCCGCGCGCAGCTCCTCGCGCTTGAACATCGCGCTGGCGTAGCGCATCCGCCCGGCCAGCACCGCCGCTTCCAGCACCGGCTCGTCGTGGGCGCGGTACATGCCGGCCACCGGCAGATAGGCAGTGAGCAGGCGCCCGCACACCTCCAGCGTGGTGAAGTGGCCGGACACCAGCAGCACGCCCCGGCCCTGCGCGAGCAGCGCCTGGACGTGCTCCGCGCCCTCCACCGAAAGCCCCTTGCGCAGCGGTGCCTCGCTGCCAAACCAGGCCCGGGTGAACTCGAAGGCCGCGGTGCCGAGCGCGCGGAAATGCTCGCCCAGCAGCCGCTTGCGCGACTCCGTATCCAACGATGGAAAGCACAGCTCCAGATTGCGCGCGGCCACCTTGCGCCGGCTGCGCGCAAACACATAGAGCAGGCGCCCCAGCACGGGGCCCAGGCGCAGCTGCAGCCACCAGGGCAGGCGGCCGACCAGCTTGAGCGCGGCGACACCTAGCTGGGCCGGCCAATGGCGCGGGGCGCGAAGATCAGAAGGCGATGACGTCATCGCCGGAGTTTAGCGGCTGCACGGCCCGCGTCGAAGTCACGCCGACACCGATGCCGCGTCAGCGCTGCCGCCACGCGGCGAAATCGGCGAACATCGACCCAGCCCCGCCGACCCAGCGCAACCCGCCCCGCCCAGACAAGTACAGGCATGAACAACCGCATCCGCACCCTGCTGGTCGACGACGAGCGCCTGGCCCGCGCCGAACTCAGGCGCCTGCTCGGCGCACATCCGCAAGTAGAGATCGTCGCCGAAGCCGAACACGCCGACGCCGCCCTGGCCGCACTCGATCAGCACCAGCCCGAGCTCGCCTTTCTCGACATCCGCATGCCCGGCATCAGCGGCCTGCAGCTGGCGGCCGACATCGAGGACCGCTGCCAGTTCGTGTTCTGCACCGCCTACGACAGCTTCGCGATCGACGCCTTCGGCCTCAACGCGCTCGACTACCTGGTCAAGCCGGTCGATCCCGAACGGCTGGCGCGCACCCTGGCGCGGGTACAGCCGCGCAGCGCCGGCGCCACCATGGCACTACCGATGGAGCACGGCCTGCTGCTGAAGTTCGGCGACAGCGCACGGATCGTGCGCCTGCGCGAGATCGACCGCTTTGACAGCGTCGGCAACCACGCCGCCGTGCACACGCCGCACGGCCTGGCCTACGTGCTGAGCTCACTCAGCCGGATCGAACAGCGGCTGGACCCGGCCCACTTCTTCCGCGTCAACCGCAGCTGCATCCTGCGGCTCGACGCCATCCGCAGCCTGGAACCCGACGTCGGCGCCGGACTGGTCGCCCGCCTCGCCAACGGCAGCGAAGTCGAAGTCAGCCGCCGCGCGGCGCAGCAGCTGCGGGCGCGGATGGGGGGGGTCTGAGTGCCGGGATTCGGGATTCGGGATTCAAAGCCGGCTGAAGGGTGGGGCGCAGCATCGTCTCGCAGGCCTGCGGGAGCGCGCCCGATCCACACCGGTTCGATGACGCGCCACTCGCCGATTCGCCAGCGCTCAGTCGCGGGGCAGCGTTCTCACAGCATCCCGCGCGCCGCGAACGAGTACGGCTCGCCGTCGCCGACGATGAAGTGATCCAGCACGCGCACGTCGATCAGGGCCAGTGAATCCTGCAGGCGGCGGGTGATCTGACGGTCGGCGGCGCTGGGTTCGTTGACCCCGCTGGGATGGTTGTGGCCGAAGATGACCGCCGCCGCGTTGTGCCCCAGACAGCGCCGCACCACCTCGCGCGGGTGGACTTCCGAGCCATCGATGGTGCCGCGGAACAGTTCCTCGAAGGCGATCATGCGGTGCCGGCTGTCGAGAAACATGCAGGCGAACACCTCCTGCGGCTGTTGGTGCAGGCGCTGTCTGAACAGCTGGCCGGCGCTGCGTTCGTCAGTGACGGCGGGGCCGCGTTCGAGCTGGGCGGCCAGCACACGCGTGCCCAGCTCCTGCGCCGCCAGCAGCAGTGCACAGCGTGCCGGCCCGAGGCCGCGCTCACGCAGCAGGCCGCTGCTGCCCAGGCCCAACAGCGCGCCGAGGCTGCCGTGGCGCCCGATCATGCCGCGCGCGGCGCTGACGGCGTCCTCGCCACTGCTGCCGGAGCCCAGGAACAGGGCCAGCACTTCGGCATCGCTGAGCGACTGCGCGCCGCGCGCCAGCAGCTTCTCGCGTGGACGTTCGGCCTCGGGCCAATGACGGATCGACATGGAAGCAGCACCGGATGGAAACGGGAGGCGGCAGTCTGGCCTCCGTCGGCACGGCTGTCGGTCCGGAGAACTGCGCCCTTTCGGGTAATCTATCGGCCGCTTTCTGGGTAGGACTTTTCCGGTGACGGTTCCATATAGCGCACCGCGCATCCTGCTGGGTGTTTCCGGCGGTATCGCGGCCTACAAGTCGGCCGAACTGGTGCGCCTGCTGCGCGCCGGTGGCGCCGAGGTGCAGGTGGTGATGACCGCTGCCGCCGCCGAATTCATCGGCCCGCTGACCTTGCAGGCACTGTCCGGGCGTAGCGTGCGCAGCTCGCTGTGGGACGCCGCCGCCGAAGCTGCGATGGGGCATATCGAACTGGCGCGCTGGGCCGATCTGGTGCTGATCGCGCCCGCCACTGCCGACACCCTGGCCCGGCTGGCTCAAGGCCGTGCCGACGATCTGCTGAGCACCCTGTGCCTGGCCTCGGACCGCCCGCTGATGCTGGCGCCGGCGATGAATCGTCTGATGTGGGCGCACCCGGCCACGGCCGCCAATGTCGATACCCTGCGCCAGCGCGGTGCGCGCGTGCTCGGGCCCGGCGTGGGCTCCCAGGCCTGTGGTGAAACCGGCGAGGGCCGCATGGTGGAGCCCGCCGACATCGCCATGCATGCGCTGGCCGCGCTGCGGCCGCCGGTGCCGGGCTTGGCCGGCCGGCGAGTGCTGATCAATGCCGGGCCGACTTTCGAGGACATCGACCCGGTCCGTTTTCTGGGCAACCGCAGCTCCGGCAAGATGGGCTTCGCCCTTGCCGAGGTGGCTGCGGCCTCGGGCGCCGATGTCGAGCTGGTGGCCGGCCCGGTGGTGTTGCCGACACCGCCCGGAGTGCAGCGGGTCAATGTGCGCAGCGCCGCGCAGATGCACGCCGAAGTGATGGCGCGGGTAGAGGCAGCCGATGTGTTCATCGCCGCGGCGGCGGTCGCCGACTACCGTCCGCGCGAGTGCGCCGCGCAGAAGATCAAGAAGTCGGCCGACACCCTGGCGATTGAATTCGTGCGGAATCCCGACATCGTCGCTGAAGTCGCCGCGCGTCAGAATCGGCCGCTCGTGGTCGGTTTTGCCGCCGAGACGGTCGACGTCGAACGCTACGCACGCGACAAGCTGGAGCGCAAACGGCTGGACCTGATCGCGGCCAACGACGTCGCCGCGCCGGGTCTGGGCTTCGAAAGCGACTGCAACGCGCTCAGCGTGCTGTGGGTGGGCGGGCAGGCGCGGATCGAGGCGGCGCCGAAACTCGAAGTGGCCCGACTCTTGCTGACGCTGGTCGCAGAGCGCATCCGGGGTGAGCGATGAGTGCGCCGCAGGGGATCGATTTCCGGGTGCTGGACCCGCGTCTGGGTGCGGAGTTTCCGCTGCCGGCCTACGCCACGGCGGGCTCGGCCGGTATCGACTTGCGAGCCATGCTGGAGCGGCCGCTGCAGCTCGAACCCGGGCAGAGTGAACTGGTTCCAAGTGGAATCGCGATACATTTGAACGATCCGGGCCTGTGTGCGGTGATCCTTCCGCGCTCGGGTCTGGGCCACAAGCAGGGTCTGGTATTGGGCAATCTGGTCGGCCTGATCGACTCGGACTACCAGGGCCCCCTGCTGGTGAGCCTGTGGAACCGCAGCGACCGCGCCTGCACGGTCGCGCCCGGGGATCGAATTGCGCAGCTGGTGGTGATGCCGGTGCAGCGGGTGCTGCTGCGGCAAGTGGAAGCGTTCGAGGCGAGCGCTCGGGGCGAGGGTGGTTTCGGCCACACCGGAGTGCGCTGATTCATCGGGTGGGGGCGCCGGACAGCCTGTCCGGGCAAACGGGAAATGTGGCGATGGCGAAGCGCAAGAAAAAAGAGCAAGAACCGTTTCAGCTGCCGCCCGAGCTGCAGGCCCTGCGTCGCCCGGTTCTGTATGGCGTTGTACTGGTGGCCCTGGTCGGCGGCCTGTTCATCATCTGGCAGGGCCTCGAAGCCTGGCAGACCGGTCGCTCTGCGCCGCGACTCGAAGCCCTGCGCGAGCAGTTGTCCACCGCGATCCAGGAAGATCTCGACGCCCGCACGCGCCGTATTGACGCCGCGGTGGCTGACCCCTATCTGCGCGCCGACCTCGCCGCTGGTGCACTCGAATCCGCCGCTGGACGCGCGGCCAAGGTGTGGAACGACGCGCCGCGCCTGAGCGCCTTCAGCGCCCAGCTGCAGGAAGTGTTCGGCCCGGATCTCGGCACGTTCGGCTACACCCGTCTGCAGCTGATCAACCGCGCCCGCATCGCCGATGGCCCGGTGGTTGGAACGATTGGCAAGGGCACCCAGGTCGGCATGGGCATCGCCGCGCCGGCCCGCGAGGAAAGCCGCACCCTCGGCGTGATCCTCGCCGAGTTCCCGGTCGAGCCCTACATCGAGCAGGTGCGGGCAGCCAATCTTCCCGGCGGCTATCTGGATCTGCGCACCGAAACCACGGTGCTGGTCGCCAGCGGCGTAAACGAACTTGCCAAGGATGCGCGCACCGTCCAGATTGCCGGCAGCGGCCTCTGGCTGGGTATCGCCTCGCCGCCAATGGTGACCATGATCCCCTACGATCCACCGGTGCAGATGGGCCTCGGCCTGATCGCCCTGCTGCTGGCAACCCTGCTGCTGTGGCAGCTGCGGCGTGCGCCCGAGTTTGGCGCTGCGCCGGTGCGCGCCGACGAGCCGACCTTCAGCCAGACCTTGGCCCATCAGCAGCAGCCGGATCCGAAGGACAAGGCCGAACCGCAGCCGGTCGCACCGGCCTTGGCCAAGCGCGCGGTCAGCGTCGACCGCAGCATTTTCCGTGCGTACGACATCCGCGGCGTGGTCGGCAAGAGCCTGGACGAGGGCGTGGCACGGCTGATCGGCCAAGCGGTCGGCAGCCTGATGGCCGAGACCGGCCTGCGCGAGATCGTGGTCGGTCGCGACGGCCGCTTGTCCGGGCCGGCACTGTCGGAAGCCCTGATCGAAGGACTGCGCGCAGCCGGCCGCGATGTGATCGACATCGGCATGGCGCCGACGCCGGTGGTGTATTTCGGTGCGTTCCAGCTCAACACCGGCTGCTGCATCGCGCTCACCGGCAGCCACAACCCGCCCGATTACAACGGCTTCAAGATCGTCGTCGGCGGCGAAACCCTGCACGGCGGCGCAATCCAGAACCTGTACGCGCGGATCGCCGAAGGCCGGCTGACGCATGGAGGCGGTGGCGGCCTGCAGCAGTTCGACATTCTGGATGACTACGTTTCGCGCATCGGCGGCGACGTGCAGCTGGAGCGCCGCCTGCGGGTGGTGGTCGACTGCGGCAACGGTGTCGCCGGCGTGATCGCGCCGGCCGTACTCGAAGCCATCGGCTGCGAAGTCGAACCGCTGTACTGCGATGTCGATGGCAACTTCCCCAACCACCACCCCGATCCGTCCGAACCGGAAAACCTGCGCGATCTGACCATGATGGTCAAACGCCTGGGCTTCGACCTCGGTATCGCGTTCGACGGTGACGGCGATCGCCTGGGCGTGGTCAGTGCCGACGGCGAGAACATCTTCCCCGACCGTCTGCTGATGCTGTTCGCCCAGGACGTGCTGAGTCGCAATCCGGGCGCGGCGATCATCTACGACGTCAAATGCACCGGGCACCTGGCCGGGCACATCCTGCGCAACGGCGGCAGCCCGATCATGTGGAAAACCGGTCACTCGCTGATCAAGGCCAAGATGCGCGAGACCGAGGCCGAACTGGCTGGCGAGATGAGCGGCCACTTCTTCTTCCGCGAGCGCTGGTTCGGCTTTGACGACGGCATCTATGCGGCCGCGCGTCTGCTGGAAATCCTGGCGGCGGACGGCCGCGAGCCGGTCGAAGTGTTCGCCGAGCTGCCCAAGGGTGTGTCCACGCCCGAGCTCAAGGTGCACATGGAAGAAGGCGCCCACTACGCCTTCATGGAGCGCTTCGCCGCCCAGGCCAAGTTCGAGGGCGCGAAGATCGCCACCATCGACGGCATCCGTGCTGACTGGCAGGACGGCTGGGGCCTGGTGCGCTGCTCCAACACCACGCCCTGCCTGGTGCTGCGCTTCGATGCCGACAACGATGTAGCGCTCTCGCGCATGCAGGAGACCTTCCGCGCCCAGCTGCTGGCGGTGGATGCCGGCTTGAAGCTGCCTTTCTAGCCGCTGATGACCCAGTGCGCACCCGATCCGGCAGGGCCTGGTCGGGCCGCACGGAGAGCAGGCGTGTCGCCGACCCGCGCGGCGATCAATCTCCCGTCAGCCAGTCGGTCGCCATGCCCCTGTTATCCTTCCGCCATGCCCGCGCATGACCTCGCCGGCGCCCGCCTGTGTCCCGGCCTGCGAGCCGCTGCATGATGCGCGCGCTCTACACCCTCGCCATGTACCTGCTGACGCCGTTGATCTTCTACCGGCTGTTGGCGCGTGGCCTGCGTATGCCCGGCTATTACGCGCGGTGGCGGGAGCGCTTCGGCTACTTCCGGCAGCCCGATTTCAAGGAAAGCCTGTGGATCCATGCGGTGTCGGTCGGCGAGGTCAATGCCGCGGCGCCCTTGATCGAAGCCCTGCGCAAGCGCTACACCGATATCGCCTTCGTGGTCACCACGGTCACCCCGACCGGCTCCGACCGCGTACGCCAGCTGTGGGACGACAAGGTCTTCCACGTCTATCTGCCGTATGACCTGCCGGCGGCGGTCAAGCGCTTTCTGCAGCGCACCCGGCCGCGGCTGGCGGTGGTGATGGAAACCGAGATCTGGCCGAACCTGTTTCTGAGCTGTGAGGCGGCCGGCATTCCGGTGGTGGTCGCCAACGCGCGTCTGTCGGACAAATCCCTGCGCGGCTATGGGCCGGTGCGGCCGATCATCCGCGCTGCCATCCGCAGTGCGCGCTTTGTGGCGGCGCAGTCGCAGCAGGACGCCGACCGTCTGCTGACTCTGGGGGCGCGGCCGGAGCGCCTGCGCGTGGTCGGCAATCTGAAGTTCGATCTGCAGGTACCGCCAAGCCTGTTCGAAGACGCCGCCGGCGCGCGCGTGCGCTGGGGTAGCGCGCGGCCAGTGTGGATCGCCGCGAGTACCCACGAGGGCGAGGAACTCGCGGTCATCGAGGCGCACTCGCGGCTGCTCAACCGCTTTCCGGATGCGCTGCTGCTGGTCGCGCCGCGCCATCCGGAACGCTTCAAGCCGATGGTGCAGTTGTGTCGCAGTTACGGCTTCGCCACCCGCACCCGCAGTGAGGACGACGACCCCGACGGCCACTGCCAGTGCTTCGTCATCGATACCCTCGGCGAGCTGGTGAATTTCATCGCCTGTGCCGACGTCGCCTTTGTCGCCGGCTCGCTGGAGGCCATCGGCGGCCACAACGTGCTGGAGCCCGCCGCACTCGGCGTGCCGGTGCTGGTCGGCCCGCACACCTTCAATTTCGAGGAAGTCACCGATCTGCTGCTGGAACAGGGCGCGGCGCTGCGGGTGGCCGATTCCGAAGAGTTGTCGAAGGTGCTGCAGGTGCTGCTGTCGGACCCTGCCCAGCGTCAACGCATGGGTGAGGCGGCCCAGCGTACTGTCGGCACCGAGCGCGGTGCGGTCGACCGCACGCTCGAGGTCATCGGCCGCCTGCTGCGCGGCGAAATCGAGCCCGGCGCCGACGCCAGCGACAGCCGCCCATCGATGCGCGGGCGCTGACTCTCGCCATGTCCGAACAGCCACGGCAGCTCGAAACCGATAGCGAACTGAGAGCGCTGCTGATGCGCGTGCGCCGCATCGCCGTACTCGGCATCAAGACGACTGCCGCCGCTGCGCAGCCGGCGTACTACGTGCCCGAGTATCTGCAGCGTGTCGGCTTCGAGATTGTTCCGGTGCCGGTGTATTACCCGGAGGCGACCGAGATCCTCGGTCGACCGGTGTATCGGCGTGTGCAGGAGATTCCCGGCGCAATCGACCTGGTCTGCGTGTTCAGGCGGCAGCAGGATCTGGCCGCCCATCTGGATGATCTGCTGTTGGCCCCGCCGGGTGCGGTCTGGCTGCAGTCGGGCATTCGCGACGATGCCTTCGCCCGCCGCCTGACCGAGGCGGGAATCGATGTGGTGCAGGACCGCTGCCTGATGGTCGAGCATCGGCGCCTGCGCGGGTAGCGGGCGATTGATCCGGCCTGCTGAGGTTGGAACGGGGAGTCTTTCAAGCGGTGGGTCTGGGTTGGGGGTGGGTGGTGTGATTGCACTTTCACCAGCACGAGCACGAGCACCGTCCGGCGTGGCGTGGCGTGGCGTGGCGAGCGAGAGCTTTCGGTCGGCCCTGCGGGCCGTCCGAGTCACGTTCTCTTGAGTGGCCACTGCGCCGCAGTAGCGGCGCGAACGCCGAAGGCGGCCCCGCAGGGGCGAAGGGCAGGATGCCCGGAGTCAGAGAAAGTAACCAAAGAGAAGGGCACCCCACGTCCGCGCCCTGCGTGCATCCTGCACTCCGGGTACGCGTGAGTCGGTCGGGGTTTTCGGACAGGCCATCCATGGCCTGTCGAAAACCTCGCCGGCATCCCTGCCGGCGACCCTTCGGGCGATTCGACCGCCTCCCGCCGCTGCCCAGGGGCCCCGGGTAGAGCGCGGGCGTCGTGCCCGCAGGAGCTGGAGCGAAGCCACAGCCGAAGCCGAAGCCGAAGCCGAAGCCGAAGCCAAGACCGAAGCCAAGACCGAAGCCAAGACCGAAGCCAAGACCGAAGCCAAGACCGAAGCCAAGACCGAAGCCAAGACCGAAGCCAAGACCGAAGCCAAGACCGAAGCCAAGACCGAAGC